>CAIWXG010000073.1 GCA_903916555.1 uncultured Bacteroidota bacterium | reverse complement strand
ATCTCTTCATACTCAGATAATGGTATGGAAATAAGCGTTTCGATAGTGCAAAGAAAATATTATTTTCAATAAGTTGTATCTTTTATAGAAATTTATTTTTAAATCCGCAAATATTCAGGGATAAACCTGAGTAGTAACAAAATTTTTTATTTATTTAATCAAAATTACATATATTTATAATATTGTTGTTTGTAGGTATATGGACTTGTTTTTAATAATCTCGCTAAGTACATCAAATAGATTTGTATAGGATTTTCGTATATGGCTTTTCATTTTCCACCATATTTATCTGCCTAGTTTAACTGATAAGAATAAGGTATGAAAAACAAGATAATATTATGAATATATTTAATATTTTGCTCTATGGAAGGAACCATTCTCAAGCAAATTATTTTAAATTTCATAGTGACTATTTTCAATAATTAATGTATATGAATTGCAAATCTATAAAAATAATAAAATGGGGGACTATGGCAGTTCGAAATAGTTAACTGCATTTTGGACTTTTTTATTAAAAATATTGGTATTCATTTATTTACCTAAATATTAACTATATATTACTATGAAATTGTTTAAGGATTTTTCTTACTTCATCAGGTTTCTTCGTGCCAATAATTAATTTTCTACCATTTTTCAGAAAGATATATAAACCATATTCGTCAAATATAGTATAAACTTCAAACGAACCAGTCGTAAACGTTTTTCCGGGATATAAAATATAATTTCTAACTTGTATATTTTCTATCTGTTCCCATTCAATTATTTTTTCTTTTCTTTGAAAAGGGAGCATTCTAATGTGAATACCGGTATAATCAATACTGGTTTCTAATTTTTCTGCCATAAAATAACCTAACAATAAAAATATAGGTACAATAAATAGTATATAAATTTTCTTTTCTAAGTAATTCCACAAAAACAAAAAAATACAAATAATTATTATTGAAGAAATCACATTAAATATCCATCCATAAGTTTGAATCTCTGAAAATTCCTGCATAATTATATTTTAATACAAAAATAATATATTTATCAATAAATTTATAAAATATGCTAATATTTACAACAAATATTTTTAATGCAAATTGTAAAGCACCTTAATTTACAAAACATCAAAGCAGTAAATTAACTTACTATGTTTCAATCATAGAACAATTGCTGTTTTTACAGTACGTTTGTGCTAAATTTTCAAAGCTTATTTATGGACAAAATAGCTGTATTACAACAAAAAATAAAAGAATCGCAATTAGGTGGTGGACAAAATAGAATTGATACAGAACATAGCAAAGGAAAACTTACTGCAAGAGAAAGAGTGCAATTATTGATAGACGAAGGTACTTTTGAAGAAATTGGAATGTTTGTTACACATCGAAGTCGCGATTTCGGCATGGAAAAAGAACTGATATTAGGAGACGGGGTAATAACAGGATACGGAACAATAAATGGCAGGTTAGTTTATGTTTTTTCTCAAGATTTTACAGTTTTTGGAGGTAGTTTATCAGAAACTCATGCTGAAAAAATAGTAAAAATAATGGATTTAGCAATGCAAAACGGAGCCCCATTAATAGGTTTAAACGATAGTGGCGGTGCTCGCATACAGGAAGGTGTGGTTTCGCTTGGCGGATATGCAGATATATTTTATCGCAATGTTAAGGCATCCGGTGTTATACCTCAAATTTCGGCAGTAATGGGCCCTTGTGCAGGTGGTGCAGTGTATTCGCCAGCAATAACAGATTTTATTTTAATGGTAGAGCATACATCTTATATGTTTGTAACAGGTCCTAATGTTGTAAAAACGGTTACTCACGAAAATGTAACAAGTGAGGAATTGGGAGGTGCAAATACACATGCCACGAAAAGTGGTGTTACTCATTTTGCTTGTGCTAACGAATTGGAATGTATAGATAATATAAAAAAGTTATTAAGCTTTATACCTCAAAATTGCGAAGATGATGCACCCGTGTATAATTATACTATAGGCAAAGAAACAAGACCGGTTTTAAATAATTTAATACCGGAGAATGCCAATCAACCTTATGATATTAAAGAAGTAATTGCAGAAATTACAGATGAAAGTACCTTTTTAGAAGTTCATAAGGATTATGCTGAAAATATTGTAGTTGGTTTTGCATTGTTAGGTGGCCGCAGCATAGGAATAGTTGCCAATCAACCTGCATTTTTAGCAGGTGTATTAGATATAAATTCAAGTAAAAAAGGAGCTCGTTTTGTTCGTTTTTGCGATGCTTTTAATATTCCATTATTAGTATTGGTAGATGTACCCGGTTTTTTACCAGGTACAGACCAAGAATGGCATGGTATTATTATTAACGGTGCAAAATTATTGTATGCTTTATGTGAGGCAACTGTACCCAAAATTACTGTTATAACACGTAAAGCCTATGGTGGTGCTTATGATGTGATGAATAGTAAACACATAGGTGCAGATTTAAATTATGCTTGGCCAACTGCCGAAATTGCAGTTATGGGAGCAAAAGGAGCTAGTGAAATTATCTTTAAAAAAGAAATAATGGAATCAGATGACCATAATGCTAAAATAAAAGAAAAAGAAAAAGAATATATAGATAAGTTTGCGAATCCTTATATTGCAGCAGCAAGAGGCTTTATTGATGAAGTGATTATGCCGGAAGATACACGCATTAAATTACTTAAGGGTTTTAAAATGTTGGAAAACAAAGTAGCCAAAATGCCTAAACGCAAACATGGCAATATACCATTGTAAAAGATGCACTATAAAAAATTTGTAATATAAAATAGTTATTTGAATTTAATCCACAATTTCAAATAACTACTCTAAATTATGTTGTTTACCTGCAATCCTAATTGTGCGATTTTTGCAACATAAATAATTATTATTATTTCTATTGCCTTACCTATCTTTGTATCAATGCAAAAGAAAAATTATTCGATAGAAAAGATACTTGAAAATTTAAAAATTGAATCGCTTAATGAAATGCAGCATGCTGCTATAGCTGCTATTGAAAAACATAAAGAAATTATTTTATTATCATCAACCGGCTCCGGTAAAACTTTAGCTTTTCTGTTGCCCATGTTGCAACAAATAGATTTTACAAATAAACTTACCCAAGCAATAATAATAGTACCTACACGAGAACTGGCACAACAAATTGAATTGGTTTTTAAAACAATGGCTACAGGGCTAAAAGTAACTTGTTGCTATGGTGGGCATTTAAGACTAACTGAAGAAAACAATTTAATAGAACCACCTGTTATTTTAATAGGTACACCTGGCAGGCTTGCAGACCATATAAGGAGAAACAACATTTCTACAGAAAGCATTAAGATGCTTACATTAGATGAATTTGATAAGTCTTTAGAATTAGGTTTTGAAGAAGAAATGGGTTTTATTATTGATGCCTTACCTAATATAAATAAAAAAATACTTACTTCGGCAACAATGACTGAAGAAATACCTGATTTTATTAAATTAGTTGATACTGCAACATTAAATTTTTTAAATCCTGACAATTCACCATCCGACAAGCTTACAATTAAAACATTATTAGCTGACGAGAAAGACAAAACTGATACTTTATTTAAACTTATTTGTTTTTTAGGTGGTAAATCTGCTATCATCTTTTTAAATCATCGCGAAGCGGTAGAGCGATGTAGTAAATTACTATCAGAAAAAGGGATTACAAATGTATTTTATCATGGTGCATTAGAACAGCAAGAACGCGATGCTGCATTATGTAAGTTTAGAAATGGGACTGCTGATATATTAATTTCAACAGATTTAGCCTCACGAGGTTTAGATATTCCATTTGTGAAATATATAATTCATTACCATTTGCCATTAACACAAGATGCATACATACATAGAAATGGGAGAACTGCCCGTGCAGATGCTGGCGGTACCGCAATAATAATATTATCTGCGGAAGAAAAATTGCCTGAGTATGTTTTGACTGAAACAGAGCAAATTGAATTACCACAAGTATCTGAATTGCCCGATAAACCAAAATGGACAACCCTATTTATTGCAGCAGGCAAAAAAGATAAAGTAAATAAAATTGATGTAGTTGGTTTTTTAACGAATAAAGGGCAATTAAAAAAAGATGATGTAGGGTTGATAGAGGTTAAAGATTTCTTTTCATTTGTAGCTATCCGCAAATCTAAAGTAGATAATACATTAAAACTTATTCAAAATGAAAAAATCAAAAATCAAAAAGTTAGGATAAGTATAGCTAAATAATATAATGTAAAAAAATAAAATTTAGATAAGAATAAGTTTTTGTTCTGAAAAATGCGAATTCAAACACATATACGAAATACAATATTTTTTATTGCATCTGTTGCAGTTATATTTTCTGCTTTTAATGGTTGTCAAACCACAACAAAAGAAATAGAAACAGAATCTTTATGGAGGAACGTATATGATACAAGTGTACATTATGTAGGTATGCAAACTTGCCGTACATGCCACGATGCTGTTTACCAAACGTATATAAAAACCGGTATGGGTCAATCCTTTGATTACGCCAATAGAGAAAAATCTGCTGCAGATTTTTCTTCTGAAAAAGCTTTGGTATATGATACCCTACTTGATTTTTATTATAAACCTTATTGGCTGCAAGATACATTATATATTAAAGAATACAGATTAGAAGGTAATGATACTACCCATAAACGCATACAGAAAATAGACTATATTGTAGGCTCTGGTCAACATACCAACTCTCATATATTTTGTGTTAATGGCTATTTTTATCAAGCCCCCATTACTTTTTATTCCCAAAAACACAAATGGGATTTAGCCCCCGGATTTGAGAAAGGGGCTAATAGTCGCTTTAAACGTATGATAGAATTGGAATGTATGAGCTGTCATAATGGGTATTCTGATTTTGTAGATAATAGTGAGAACAAATTTACAAATGTAAAAACAGGTATTGACTGCGAACGATGCCATGGGCCGGGTAGTTTGCATGTAAAAGAGAAAATGGCAGGTAAGGTAATAGACACTTCAAAAACACCCGACTATTCGATTGTAAACCCAAGAAGGCTTAGTACCGAGTTGCAAAATAATGTTTGCCAACGCTGTCATTTACAAGGTATTGCTACAGTAAATGATGGCAAAACCTTTTTTGACTTTCGTCCCGGAATGAAACTTTCTGAAGTTATGAATGTTTTTATGCCCCAATATGAAGGTGCAAAAGATAAGATGATAATGGCAAGCCATGTGGAGAGAATGAAAAAGAGTAAATGTTATTTGGAGTCTAATAAGTTGAGTTGCATCACTTGCCACAATCCACATATTAGCGTTAAATATACCGAACATAAACAGTACATAAATGCATGTAATAGTTGTCATAGCAATACAAAAACACAAAAAACTTGTACAGAAGGAGAACAGGAACGTACTACTTTTAAAAATGACTGTATTGAATGCCACATGCGCCGCAATGGTAGTATAGATATACCACATGTTGCAGTTACAGACCATTATATACGTAAACAGCCTTATAAAGATACATTACAGAATAAAATAACTGCTTTTTTAGGTATGTGCTGCATAAACAATAGCAAGCCTGACGCACTAACGATTGCTCGTGCATATATGGAATTTTTTGAAAGATATACACCGTCAAGTTCATTATTAGATTCTGCTTTAATATATATAAATAAAGAAAAAGAATTGGAAGGCGTAAAAAAACAAAACAAAGATTACATAAGACTATATTATCTATTAAATAATTTTGGTAAAGTAACAGAATATGCTGTACAATTAAAACCTGTAGAAATTGCAGATGCATGGACGGCTTATAGGATAGGAGATGCTTTTTATAAGTTACAAAAAGTTGATATAGCACTTCCTTATTACAAAAGAGCTATTGAAATTAAGAAATATTCATTAGATTTTGAAAATAAATATGCAATTTGTTTATTGGCAAATAATAAAATAAAGGAGGCTTTTGAAGTTTTTACATTTATTCTTTCTCAAAATCCGGATAACGTAAGTGCCAATACGAATATGGGCAACTACTATATGCAAAATGGTGATTTAGACAAAGCCTATTTATATATTAATAAGGCAAATGCAATAGACCCGGATTATGAGCAAAATTTAATAAATAGGGCTGTTTGGTATCATAATAAAGGGCAAAAAGAAAATGCAGCTAAATGTTTGAAACATTTAATAAAAAAACATCCGGATAATTTAAGAGCAAAAGCAATGCTTGAAAAAATTTAATTTTCTTATAAATTATTTTTATCAGATATTAATTATATTTTTGCAGCTTCATTTACCGCTTTTTTTAATAATAGTTTTATGAAACCTTATTTTTTATTATTTATAATTTTTATATGCACGATACAAATTAAAGCAATTCCTATATTTAGTAAGGATACTATTGCTTATGATTCAACTAATACAAGGAAATCAAAAACAGTTACTACACCATTTAGCTATATTGGGTTTACAACTGGTTTAAATAATCCGGGTGGGGTTATAGGTTTTGATTTTGAAATACCAGTAGGTAAATATGTTTGCATTAATACAGGTTTAGGTTTTAGTACTTGGGGAAATAAATTGCACGCAGAATGCAAATATTATTTAAAGGCAAACCAAATTGGTTGGGCATTTGGAACCGGTATAGCATTAAATTCAGGTGTTGATAATTATCAGGCTAAGATGGAGACTATTAATGGGAATCAAGATATAATACTTGATTTTCATCCTGTTCAATCTGCTTTTTTTTGTGCTTACAGACATTGGAATCTCGGAAGAAAAAATAGTAGATTTCTTTGTTTTTTTGGTGGCGATGTACCAATTAAACATCCTGTTTTCAGGGAGTTATCAGGCGACCCACTTTCTTCAAAATCAACAGATATTATTAAAAGACGCGCACCAGGTGGGTTTATCGTAGGTTTGGGTTTTTCTTTTGGTTTACACCACTAATTGGATATGCGAATCTTATTTACTTTTTACAGATAGATTTTTCACTAAATTACATATTCTAAGTAAATCATCATCATTTAAACTTGAGCCTGAAGGTAAACAAAGTCCGTTATCAAAGACGTATTCTGATAACTCACAGCCATAAAAAGGATACGATTTAAAAATAGGCTGTAAGTGCATTGGTTTCCAAAGAGGGCGAGATTCAATATTATCTTTTTCAAGTTCTAATCTTAAATCTTCTCTAGAAAATCCTGTTCTTTTGGAGTCTATTAGTATAGTAGTAAGCCAACGATTAGAGCAGTAACCAGCGGGCTCATCTAAGAAAAATATACCATCAATTTCTTGTATATTTTTCTTGTAAAAATCGTAATTATACCTGCGTTGTTCAATTCTTAACTCTAAAACCTCCATTTGCCCCCTGCCTACACCGGCACAAAGATTACTTAACCTATAATTATAACCAATATGAGTATGTTGATAATGAGGAGCCTCGTCTCTTGCCTGTGAGGCAAGAAATCGAGCATTTTTTACTAATTCTTCATTTTTAGAAACCAATGCTCCTCCGCCTGAAGTAGTTATTATTTTATTCCCATTAAAAGAAAGTACGGAGATATCACCAAAATCACCACATTTCCTACCATTTATAGATGAGCCAAGAGATTCTGCTGCATCTTCTAAAATAGGAATTTCATATTTTAGAGATATTTCAATAATTTCCTTCATTTTGGCAGGCATACCATATAAATGCACAGGCAATATTGCTTTAGGTTTTTTACCCAGAGCCATTCTAATTTTTATAGTATCTTCTAATTTTTGAGGGTCCATATTCCAAGTTTCTGCATCACTACCTACAAATATCGGAATTGCACCAACATAAGAAATAGCATTTGCAGTTGCAGAAAAAGTCATTGTTTGGCATAATACTTCATCACCCGGTTTAATACCTAATAATACTAACCCTATATGTAAAGCTGCTGTTCCTGAAATTAATACGGCAACATAATTATTATTACCAAGATAGGTAGAGATATCATTTTCAAATCCGTTTACATTCGGCCCCAAAGGTGCAATCCAATTTGTATCAAATGCTTCTTTCACATATTGCTCTTCAGCTCCACCCATGTGCGGCGGTGATAACCATATTTTTGAACCCATTCAAAAGTTTTTAACCTTAATAATTTTTGCCGGATTACCCACAGCAGTGGAATAGTCCGGAATATCTTTTATAATAACTGCACCAGCACCAATTGTACACCATTTGCCAATTCTAATACCTTGTATAGTAGTAGCACCTGAGCCAATATGCGTACCTTCGCCTACCCTAACATCTCCACTTAATGTTGCATTTGGCGAAATATGTACAAAATCCCCTAGCATACAATCGTGGTCTATCGAAGCACTGGTATTAATAATACAATGTTTTCCAATAGTACTATCAACATTAATAACAGCACCTGCCATTATTACAGTACCTTCATCAATATTGGCACGTTTTGAAACAAATGCATCAAGATGAATTGCGTTTCCGAAAGAAACATAATCATTTAAGAAAGTTACAATTTTTTTTCTGATTTCATTTACTCCAATGCTCACAATTATTTTATCCTTAATTTCTACAAGATTCTTTAATGGTCTACTTATTTTGTAATTTAAAAGATATTCTTTCTTTACATCATCATCCCAAACAGTAATACTCGATTCATTAATATTTTCCAATATTTCAATTATCACTTTTCCATGTCCGCTTGCACCATAAAGTATCATATAATCAATTAGTATTACCTATAAATTTTTCCATAGTTGCAGAAGTATTAGAATTAACATCTTCAGATTTTGCAACCTTCTTTAATGTTAGAAATAATATTTTCATGTCAAGTGCAAAGCTAACATTATTTACATACCATACATCAAAATCAAATTTTTGTTGCCAAGATATTGTATTTCTTCCATTAATTTGAGCCCAACCCGTAATTCCGGGTTTTACTAAGTGTCGTTTTCTTTGTTCGTCATTGTATAATGGCAAATATTCTACTAATAATGGGCGAGGTCCAATCAAACTCATATTGCCAATAAGTACATTTAGAAACTGTGGCAGTTCGTCTAATGACGTTTTTCTTACAAATTTACCAAACGATGTTAGACGGTCGGCATCAGGTAATAAATTACCATTTCTATCTTTCCGGTCGTTCATTGTTTTAAATTTTACAACTTTAAATATTTTTTCATTTTTACCAGGTCTAAGCTGAAAAAAAAATGGTTTCCCTGAATTTGAAATAGTTAATAATATTAATAATAATAAGTATATAGGTGAAGTGATAATAATAAGTACCAATGCGATTGAAAAATCAATCGATGGTTTAATTATGTTTAAATATATTTTTTTATCAAATTTGTTTTTCATCCACCGAAACTTCGGCTGCAAGTTAGTATAATCTCTAATAACTTTTTACAGAATTATATTATTTTTTGAAGAAATTACATAAAGCCAATTACATAAAACAAATATAAACAATGGATTAGCTAATTAGAATTTTTAGTTTCAGAAAAATTTATAAAAAATAATTTATGATATAAAAATAATAAAATTTATTTTTTTTAAAGTATTGTGTTAATTTAGGTATGCTTATTCCTGTTATTTTACAGATTAATAATACTACATAATAGGTCTTTTACTACCTTTGTTTCTGATTTTACTATATTCTACAAAAAATTTCAATAAAAAAAATTATATGGGTTATTTAAAAGATCTTTTCAAAGAAAAAGCCGATCTACAGGCTAAAGAGATTAAAGCCATAATAGAACAACATGGCAATAAAAAGATAGAAGAAGTAACACTTTCTCAGGTTTATCAAGGCATGCGGGGCATTACCGGTTTGGTTACCGAAACATCTTTGCTTGATTCTAATGAGGGTATTCGATTTAGGGGTTACTCTATACCTGAACTTAGTGAAAGTTTGCCTAAAGCCGAAGATGGAAATGAACCATTACCTGAGGGCTTATTTTATTTGATGCTAATAGGCGAAATACCATCTGCTGAAGATGTTGACCACATTTCGGCAACATGGGCTCGCCGTTCGCATGTGCCAAATTATGTATTTGATGTTATTGAATCTTTTCCTGTATCTGCACATCCGATGACACAGTTTACAGCTGCTATCTTAGCTCTACAAACTGAGTCGAAATTTGCAAAAGCTTATAATGAAGGTATCAATAAAAAAGAACATTGGGCTTATGTATATGAAGATACAATGACGCTTATAGCTCGTTTGCCAAGAGTTGCAGCATATATTTATAGACGTAAATATAAAAATGGAGAACATATACAACCCGATGGCATGCTTGACTGGGCAAGCAATTTTGCACACATGCTGGGCTTTGAAGATGAAAGTTTTAAAGAATTAATGAGACTTTATTTAACAATACATGCCGACCATGAAGGTGGTAATGTTTCTGCACATGCTACGCATTTAGTTGGTTCTGCATTAAGCGACCCTTATTTGTCTTTCGCTGCCGGTATGACCGGTTTAGCTGGTCCTTTACATGGCTTAGCTAACCAAGAAGTAATACGCTGGATTGAAGAAATGTGCAAAGAGCTCAATTCTAACGAACCTACTAAAGAACAAATTGCTGATTACATAAATAAAACTTTAAAAGAAGGTAAAGTTGTTCCCGGTTATGGTCATGCTGTATTACGCAAAACAGACCCTCGTTTTATTGCACAAATGGAATTCGCAAAACGTCATTGTCCTGAAAATGCTATGATAAAAACAGTGTGGAATATTTATGAAGTAGCCCCTCCGATTTTAGAAAATACAGGAAAAATTAAAAATCCTTGGCCAAATGTTGATGCT
>CAIWXG010000072.1 GCA_903916555.1 uncultured Bacteroidota bacterium | reverse complement strand
TCTAAATACTTATGCAGCATATATAATTTATTTCATAAGACATATTTAGAGAGGACAACCCTATAATAGTTAACAAAAGCAGTAGAAACGAAGTAGAAGATATAGACCAAGCATTTAATTAAGTTCAAAATTTTTTCAAAGTTAATTGTGTAAATCTTTACTTGCTATTCTGAATATTATATATCCGAGCCATTTATTTCTTACTTTTGCACTATGAGTAGAAAAGCAATGCTTCTGATTATGGATGGATGGGGTAACGGTAGAGTACCAAATGCCGATGCAATAGCACATGCCAATATTCCTTTTATAAAATCATTGAGTGAAAAATATCCGCATACAGAACTATTAACATGTGGTGAGGATGTAGGTTTACCTGAAGGTCAAATGGGAAATTCGGAAGTAGGACATTTGAATCTTGGTGCTGGAAGAATTGTTTATCAAGAACTGGAACGTATAAATGTAGCGGTTAAAAATGGAGAATTAGAGAACAATCCGTTATTAATTGCAGCTTTTGATATGGCAAAAGCAAGTGGCAAAACATTGCATTTTTTAGGTTTAGTTAGTGATGGTGGTGTGCATTCGCATATTAAACATATTAAAGCATTATGCACAATGGCACATAATAGTAACGTGCCTAATATTGCCGTTCATGCTTTTACCGATGGCAGGGATACAGACCCTAAAAGTGGGCTTCAATTTATTAAAGAATTAAATGACCATCTTGTACATACGAATGCAACTTTGGCAACAGTAACCGGCCGTTTTTATGCAATGGACAGAGATACAAGATGGGAAAGAGTAAAAATTGCTTATGATGCGATTGTACATGGTATAGGGAAGCATGTGCTTGACCCAATTATTGCCATTGAAGATAGTTACCAAGCTGATATTACAGACGAATTTATAAAACCAATTGTGGTTTGCGATTTGGAAGGCAAGCCCAAAGCAACAATTAAAGAAGATGATATTGTAATCTGTTTTAATTTCCGTACAGATAGATGTAGGGAAATAACAACCGCTCTTACCCAACAAGCTTTTCCTGAATTGGAAATGCACCCCATAAATTTGCATTATGTTACTATGACAGAATATGACAAAAGTTTCAAAAACATAGCTGTCTTATTCAACAATAAAGATTTAAATAATACAATCGGGGAAGTATTGGCACGTAATGGTAAAAACCAAATACGTATTGCTGAAACAGAAAAATACCCACATGTTACCTTTTTCTTTTCCGGAGGCAGAGAAAAGCCGTTTGAAGGTGAAAGACGCATTCTTATTCCTTCTGTAAGAACAGTGCCTACTTATGATTTGCAACCTGAAATGAGTGCCAATGAAATAACTGATGCAATTATACCTGAATTAGAAAGTAAATGGGCAGATTTTATTTGTTTAAATTTTGCAAATACAGATATGGTAGGTCATACCGGTGTATGGAATGCTGTTGTAAAAGCTGCTGAAACAGTAAATAATTGTGTAAGCCGTATTGTACCTGTTGCTTTGGCTAATGGTTATGCTGTGTTCTTAACAGCAGACCACGGCAATGCAGACTATATGATAAATGACGATGGCACACCCAATACGCAACATTCACTTAATCCGGTACCTTTATTTTTAATTTCTAATGACTATACTGGCAACCTTAAACCTGGTAAGTTAGCGGACATTGCACCTAGTATTATAAAATATATGGGTATGGAAATACCTGAAGAAATGACAGGCAATGTACTTATAGATTGATTTGAGATGTTTATAAGCAGCTAAAATAATATTAGCTTTGTTTCTTTATTTTTCAAAAGTTCAAAGCCAATATGCCTTTTTCTGAAAGACCAGTCAATTCTGTAATTTCACTTATTAAAATGCCCTTTTTTAGACATTTTATTGCCATTTCTATTTGCTTTTGTATTACTTCTTTCATCGGCACTTACCTAAGCATATTTTTTCATACTAATGATAAAGATATATCATAACTTACCATTTCCATACTTATAGCTTAATGATACTATTCTTGATGACTCTTGTATTTTTTTCTTTCCCTTTTATGTAAACTTCTTTCCCTTTTAAGTAACAACATAACCATGTATATTTTTGAATTTTGTGCCATCTAAAATTAGGTCGTACATGAAACACATTTTAAAAATTGCATTAATTCTAATATTCTATTTTCAAGCATCATTAGTATTTTCACAAACAGGAAGTATTAAAGGCTCTGTAACCGATACAAATGATATTGAAATACCGGGTGTAAATATAGTAGTATCAAAAACAGTAGCTTCAACTACTAGTGATATAAAAGGGATGTTTATTTTAAATAATATTCCGGTTGGCAAACAAACAATCTCTATTCATTTTATGGGATTTAAGACAATCATAAAACATATAGAAATAGTTAGTGATAAAACAACAGAAATAAATTTAAAGTTATTGCCCGATGTTGCTACATTAAAGGAGGTAACAATTAAAGGAGTATCTTCAATAAGTGGTATGGGGCATATTGATGATGTGCATGACGGCATAATCTATGCTGCTAAAAAGAATGAAGTATTATTATTAGACAGTATGGATGCCAATACTGCACAAAATAATCCACGCCAAGTTTTAGGTCGCATACCGGGTAGTAACTATTCTGAGACTGAAGGTGGTGGATTTCCATCTAATGGCATTGGTTTCAGAGGTTTAAATCCTACTCAATCAATAGAAACAAATACCAGACAAAACGGCTATAACATTACTGCAGATTTATATGGCTATCCGGAATCTTATTACCTGCCACCTTTAGAAGCTATAGACCGAATTGAAGTAACAAGGGGTGCATCTTCATTACAATTTGGACCTCAGTTTGGTGGTGTTATTAACTATATCATTAAGGCGGGAGTGAAAGACAAACCTTATGAATTTACAACAGAACAAACCGCAGGTAGCTTTGGTTTATTAAATACTTTTTATGCATTTAGTGGCACACATAAAAAATGGAGTTATTATACTTACTGCCAATATAAAACAATAAGCGGCTGGCGAGCTAACTCGCAATTACAGCAAGTTTTAGGTTTTGCAAAACTTGAATATAAACCTAATGATAATTTTAAAATAGGTTTAGAGTATTCCATTTTAAGAAATCTAATACACATGTCGGGTGGTTTAGACGATTCAGAGTTTAACAAGAACCCACAACAATCAGTACGGGCTAGAAATTGGCTAAGCTCGCCTTGGAATATTTTAGCACTTACCATGCACTATAAATTGTTTGCTAATACAACCATTAATTTCAAATCGTCTTTAAATATAAGCGCCCGCAATCTTGTATGGCGAAATGAGGATGGCGGCATACAAACACCCGACAGCATAAGTACCGTAAGAAAATCCTATGTACCAAGAGAAGTGCAAAAAGAAAGTTTTAGAAGTATTACCAATGAATTGCGTTTACTTACAAATTATAATATTGCCGGTATAGAACAAAATATGGCTTATGGTGTACGCCTATTTAATGGCTCTATGAAAAGACAAGGGGGAGGCCCGGGTTCTACAGGTTCTAATTTTGATTTAAATCTTTATGGTGGTGATTATGGATATAATCTAGATTTTATGACAAATAACGTAGCCCTATTTATTGAAAATACATTTAAAGTAACTAAAAATTTAGCTATAGTACCCGGTATTAGATATGAATACCTAAGTTCTAATGCAACGGGATATATTACTGACGACAATAGTTCGTCTTTAGTGGGTGTAAAAAGAAATGAAGACAGGCACATACCTCTTGCAGGCTTGGGAATACAATATAAAACAAGCAGTAAAACATATATATATGCAAATTGTTCGCAAGCATACCGCCCTACTGATTATAGCAATCAAACACCTATTGGTGTAAGTTCTAAAATAGACCCTAATCTAAAAGATGCTAATGGTTATAATGCAGATTTAGGATGGCGTGGAGCAATACGAAATTATTTCAATTTTGATATAAGTGGTTTTTATTTGGCTTATAATAACAGAATAGGTATAGAAACACTTACTGATGTAAATGGAAACCCTTATACTTATAGAACAAATGTTGCCAATAGCGTACATAAAGGGCTGGAGAGTTATATGGAATTGAATCCGGTAAAAATGCTAAGTTGTAACAATAAATACGGCACAATCAGTTTCTTCATTTCTTATTCTTATATAGATGCAAAATATGTAAGTGGTGCTTTTAAAGGTAATAATGTTGAATTTGCACCTAAAAATATTTTAAGAAGCGGCATTACCTATAATATTAAAAGATTCTCTACAACTTTTTTAATTAGCCATACCTCCCAATCTTTTACAGATGCCAATAATACTATTTTTAGCAGAGATGCTACTACAGGTATTATTCCGGCTTACACAGTTATGGATTGGGCTGCTACTTTAAAAATACGGAATTACAATATAAAAGCAGGAATAAATAATTTGGCAGATGCTACCTATTTTACTTTAAGAACTGATGAATATCCTGGGCCGGGTATTATACCATCGGTAGGTAGAAGCTTGTATGTTAGTATTGGCATAAAACTATAGTAATACTATTGTTTATAATAAAACAACATTGGAAATGGTTTTAAAGCACACTATTGTGATAGATATTGATTAATTTTGCAAAAAAGATTTTTATGGTTAAGGAATATAAAATTTTAGTAGCAATAGACCCTAAAGTTTTACAAGACTTAGTAAATCAGCATATTGCAGAAGGTTGGCAACCGGTTGGCGGCGTTGCAGTTGGTTCTTTAGTAGCTACTTGGGGTACTAGAATTTATCAAACAATGGTTAAATAGATTTTTTTATATACTATATATATTGAAACAATAAAGCTCTTATAGAAGAGCTTTATTGTAAAACACATTTTTAGTCTATTTTATATTCAAATATTCTAAAAATTCATTTTTAGTAGAATCATTTAAAAATTTACCTCCGTAAAAAGATGTTATTGTTGCCGACATGGTATCTTTAATACCCCTTGTTGATACACACATGTGTTTTGCATCAATTATAACTGCCACGCTTTCTGTTTCCAGTATTTCTTTAAGTTCTTGTGCTATTTGTTCTGTAAGCCTTTCTTGTACTTGCGGTCTTTGCGAATAATATTGTACTATTCTGTTTAGTTTTGATAGACCTATTACTTTACCCGATGAATAATATGCAATATGTGCTTTACCGTAAATAGGCACAAAATGATGCTCACAGTTACTAAACAAAGTAATGTCTTTTTCTACAAGCATCTGTTTGTATTTATATTTATTATTAAACAAAGCAATTTTGGGTTTATTTTTCGGATTTAAGCCTGCAAAAATCTCTTGTACATACATTTTTGCTACTCTATTTGGTGTTCCTGTAAGGCTTTCATCTGTGAGGTCTAATCCTAATGTTTCCATTATTTTCCTAAAATGAAATTCTATTTTTTCTATTTTTTCTTCATCAGCCAGTACAAATGCATCTGGTCTCAATGGGGTTTCTACACCTGTGTATATATGGTCATCTCCAATTTCATCTATAGACAAGCCATTTAGTTTTATTTTATTAGGCAGGGTATTCAACGTAGTTCCGTTCAGTTTCATATAATTTTATTTTTATTTCGTATTGATTGTCAATTTCTTTTCTTAATATATCGTAAATTGTTACTGCAATGTTTTCGGTAGTCGGATTTTTACCCTTAAACTCATCTACATCTAAATTCAAATTCTTATGGTCAAATTTTTCTATTATTTTATCATCTATTAATTCACTTAAATATTTAGTATCTATTACATAACCTGTTGTAGGATTAATATAGCCTGTAACTTTTACAAAAAGTTCATAATTATGACCATGGTAATTTGGGTTATTACATTTGCCATATATCTTTTTATTTTGTTCGTCGGTTAGCATATTATTATGCAGTCTATGTGCTGCATTAAAATGTTCTCGCCTAACTAATGTAGCTTTTGTCATAATATCTTAATTCTATTCAATTATCATTTCAGGAAGCAAAATTAGTTATATTGTTGTTTAAAAAAACACACAATTACTTAAACAAACTTATTATTATAGAGTTTTAATGATGTTATTTGGCTATAACATGTTACAGTAGCCACTTGTGGCTACAAAAAGACTATATATTGTATTTATTTATTGCATTATTGTAATAAATGTGATGAATACTATTCAGTACAAAATATGTTTTTCGTGATAATAGTATCTAAATATTTTATTGCTTTTTTGATTATTTTGTTTATATATTTGTACAATAATTTAAACAAAATGAAAATTACAACAATTTTAATCATTACAACAATTTTAATAACAATATTATTTAGTTATATGAGCTATGCAAG
>CAIWXG010000071.1 GCA_903916555.1 uncultured Bacteroidota bacterium | reverse complement strand
CATTAAGTTATTCTTTTTACTTATGATATATTTGTATTCCTCTCTTTCGAATTAGATATAAAAAAAGACCCTGATTTAGGATTTGTAATCCCCCCGAACAATTAATTTGCTTATTAAATTGTTCTATCTTCATTTTAATTTTGTTTTTTACTAAATACCAAATAGAACGCACAAACAAACACTGTAATGAAGCTAAATAGGTCGTTGACGCTAAGTAAAAAAACTATTTTTCTCTTTTTTTTATTGATAATCAATTAGTTATAAGACTACCATAAAAATTTGTAATAAAATATTTGGCAGTATCAATTAGCCTTAATACTTTTGCCCTCCCAAAATATACCGGGACACAAGTTATTTACTCTATCTGTATTAAAAGCACAAAATAATATTTAAAAAGGAAATGAGACACTTAAGTTTTAAAACACAGTCGGCAAACGAGAAAATAGTTAAGCGTGATTGGTATGTAGTAGATGCTACCAACCAGACATTAGGACGCATGAGTTCTAAAATAGCCTCAGTATTACGTGGCAAAAATAAACCTTATTTTACTCCTCACTTTGATTGTGGCGATTATGTAATCATCATTAATTCGGGTAAAGTGGTTCTAACCGGTAATAAATTAGACGACAAAGAATATCAGACTTATTCTTTATATCCGGGTGGTCAGAAAATAGAGATGGCTAAAGAAATGATAGTACGCCGTCCTAATTTGATGTTGGAAAGAGCCGTAAAAGGTATGCTGCCAAAAAATCGTTTAGGAAGAGCTATGTTCAAAAAGCTATTCGTTTATGAGGGTGCTGAACATCCGCATAAAGCACAGAATCCTAAAGAATTGAAATAAGTAATTCAAATATATTATAAATAATTAGTATCACAAAATACAAAACCATTCAATAATAAAATGGAAAAACAGAAAAACGCAGTTGGTCGTCGTAAAGAAGCAGTAGCCCGTGTTTATTTAAGCAAGGGTACAGGCATTATTACCGTCAACGAAAAGGAATACAAAGCATACTTTCCTATCATGTACTTACAAAATCAGGTAGAGTTGCCTTTTAAAACAATAGAGGCAAACGACTCATTTGATATTCTTGTAAATGTACAAGGTGGTGGTCCGAAAGGTCAAGCCGAAGCTATTAAAATGGCAATAGCTCGTGCATTATGTTTAGTAACCGAAGAGTATCGTCCGGCATTGAAAAAAGCAGGTTTATTAACCCGAGACAGCAGAATGGTAGAACGTAAGAAATTTGGTAAAGCTAAAGCACGTCGTAGCTTCCAGTTCTCCAAACGTTAATCTGCACTACTCTTATATTATTATTTTAACAAACAAGAAATTTTTCAAATGGAAGATATTAAAACATTACACGAGCAATTACTTGAAGCAGGCGTACACTTTGGACACCTGAAAAAGAAGTGGAATCCAAAGATGCTCCCTTACATCTTTGCCGAAAAAAACGGTATTCATATCATAGACCTTAATAAAACAATTGATGGTCTTGAGGAAGCAGCAGCAGCATTAAAATCTATAGCAAAAAGCGGTAAGAAAATAATGTTTGTAGCTACAAAAAAACAAGCTAAAGAAATTGTTGTTGAAGCTGCTACAAAAGTAAATATGCCTTATGTTACCGAACGTTGGTTAGGTGGTATGCTTACGAACTTCAGCACGATTCGTAAAAGTGTGAAAAAAATGTTGAGCATAGAAAAAATGCTTACAGATGGTACAATGGATAGCGTTACAAAAAAAGAACGCTTAACACTTACTCGCAGTAAAGATAAAATGGAAAAAGTTTTAGGCGGTATATCTCAAATGGGTCGTACGCCGGCAGCACTTTTTATGGTTGATATTAGCCATGAGCATATTGCACTTGCAGAAGCTAAACGTTTAGGTATTACTACTTTTGCAATGGTTGATACAAACAGTGACCCATCGAAAGTGGATTTCGCTATCCCGTCTAATGATGATGCTACTAAATCTATTGCAATTATTACTACTTACCTTACAGCTGCTATAATGGAAGGCTTACAGGAACGTGCCCAAGTAAAAGATGCAGATGATGATAGTAATATTGAGGAATATAACGAAAGAAACCGTGGTCTTGAAATAACAGATGAAGATAATGCAGGCGGTCGTCGTGGCAGAGGAAAAGGTGCACCTCGTGGTGCAGCTGGTCCTGGTGCAGGTGCTCCCGGTGCAGGCGGCGGTAATCGTGGCGGCGCAGGTGGGGGTGGTAACCGTGGTGGCTCAGGTGGTGGTGGTAATCGCCCCGGTGCAGGTAGTGGCGGTGGTAACCGTAGTGGTGCAGGCGGTGGCGGTAATCGCCCGGGCGGTGGCAGTGGTCGTCCTAACCCCGTTAAACGTTAATTTTTTAAAGTTAATATAGAAATATTTTAAATTAACATTATATTCTTTTAATATTAAAGCTCCAGATTTGGGGCTTTAATATTAAAATGCGTATTTTGCAGTCAGAAAACACATATCAAAAAATAATACAATGGAAACAATATCAATATCAGCAGCAGATGTAAACAAGCTGCGCCAGCAAACAGGTGCCGGTATGATGGATTGCCGCAAAGCTTTAACAGAAAGCAAAGGCGATTTTGAAGGTGCTATAGATTATTTGCGCAAAAAAGGACAAAAAGTAGCTGCTAACCGTAGCGACCGCGAAGCCAAAGAAGGCGTAGTAATGGCTATTGCTAATGCAGATAATACTTATGGTGTACTTGTTCAGTTGAGTTCTGAAACTGACTTTGTGGCAAAAAATGAAGATTTTATTGCTTTTGCCCGCCAAATAACACAAATAGCTCTTGATGCTAAAGTAACAGATGTTAATGCTTTTAAAGCTTTACCAATGGATACTGCAACTGTGGGCGACAGATTACTGGAAGTAGTAGCTAAAATAGGTGAAAAAATAGATATAGTTCGTTTTGAACAAATTTCAGCTGATTCAGTTATCCCTTATATCCATTCAGGCTACCGCATTGGTGTGCTTGTAGGTATGAATCAAGCTGCTACTGATGGAATAATTGCAGCCGGCAGAGATGTTGCAATGCAAATTGCAGCAATGAATCCGCTTGCTGTTGATGCTAGTAGTGTAGATGCCGATTATCTTGCCCGTGAAAAAGCTATTGCTATGGAACAAGTAGCAGCTGAAGGAAAAACCGGCGATATGGCAGAAAAAATTGCTATGGGTAAATTAAACAAATTCTTTAAAGAAAATACATTATTGCCACAAGCATTCGTAAAAGACAACAGCAAAACAGTTGCCGATTATCTTAACGCAGTATCTAAAGGGCTTACGGTAAAGTTTTTCAAAAGATTAATGGTAGGATAATTTATTAATAAAAGTAATAAAAAGAAAAGCTATCAAAAACAATTTTTGGTAGCTTTTCTTTTTATTCTAAAATCTTCAAAATACCTTTTGTTTGTATGTAATTCTGTAAATCTTAAATTAACTTCACTTCCACGCTATACTTTTTGCATTTTAAATATATATTTATTATATGGAATCAGAAAAACAAATAATGTTTCAAAATAGGCTTCAAAAAGTCTGGAAACATATAAGTAAAACAGCTAAACGACAAGAATTAGCCTGTTTTCGTTTTTATGATCATGACTTACCGGAATTTCCATTTGCAATAGATTGGTATAATGGTATTATACACGCAGCGGAATACAAACGAAGACATGGTATGGAAGATGATGAACATACGGTTTGGCTTGAAACTTGTAAAGATTCGCTTGCATTAATACTTGATATAGAAAGGAAGGATATATTTATGAAAGTATTGCAGCGTAAAGCAGGCAGACAAGGACAGTATGAAAAATTTGATGAGCAAAAAATAGAAAAAATCGTACCCGAAGGGGGCTTAAACTTTATTATAAATCTTACAGATTACTTAAATACAGGTTTGTTCTTAGACCACCGTATTACAAGAGATATGGTAAGGAATGATGCTAAAGGTTGTAATGTGCTGAACCTGTTTTGCTATACCGGTTCTTTTAGTGTTTATGCTGCCGACGGTGGTGCAAATACAGTTACATCGGTAGATTTATCTAAAACATACCTTAACTGGGCAAAACGAAACATGCAATACAATAAACTCTATAAAGATACAAAACATGATTTTATACATGGTGATGTATTGGAGTGGTTAGATTACATGCCCCCTAATGCCTTTGACCTGATTGTGTGTGACCCACCCACATTCTCGAACAGTAAAAGAATGGATGGCGATTTTGATATACAACGAGACCATGTGCACTTAATAAAAAAACTTTTAAAGGGTTGTACCGAAACAGGCAAAATTTATTTCAGCAATAATTATCGCAATTTTGTTTTAGATAGAGATGCTATACCTGCTCTTACAGTTAAAGATATTACGGATGCAACCACACCCTTCGATTTTAAAGGTAAATTGCACAGAAAGTGTTACTTTATAGAGAAATAAGGGAGTGTTTTTTTTGATGATACATATTTATATTATTAATGCGTTTTATGTATTTCCTCTTTTGCATAAGACATAATATTTTGAACGATATTTATATATTATAAAATAATTCTTTTAAATTACTTAATATCTTTTCCTGCAAGAAAATTTATAAATACTATTTTTTAAATATAACTCTTCTTCAACACTTAAATAGTATGTCTGTTTTGTAGTGTACCTATTATTGTATTGCTACATTTTAATTTAATGTTTTTTATATAATTAAGAATTGCTCTGTATTATTTCTGTATTAATTAATATTTTACCTGAATAGTTACTGGCGATATTAATAGAAAAATAACGTTTTTTGTCGTAATTTTGATATGCCTAAAGTCTATTTACAATTATTTTGATTATTATAGGTATTAATGGAAAAACTTTGTTTAAAATAGAATACATGAATCATTTTTTGCAATTTATTGGTCTTTTTAATTATAAATTTTTGCAATTTAGTATATACACATTATTAATATTTACTATTAGTTGTAATTATGAGCCAAAAGACATTGAAAAAATGGCTTCTAAAGCTCAACGCAAGTCAATTAATGAAAAATATAGTAAAATACCAATAGAAGAAATACTACAGCAAGTAAATGGGAATTCATTATATACAGAATTGCAAAATAGATATAGACATAGTTTAACTCAATTTAAATCTGAAACTGAAAATGATTGTACTAAGATTGTTGTTGTTATCCTTACTCCTGAAGTAGGTAAATCTCTTTCTTTAGCTAATACCTACGGAATACCATTTATATTAGAAACGTGTAGTGCATTAAATATAGATTGTATAGATTTGACGACATCAATTGCAACAAAAGAACCGTCTGATATTACATTAATACCGGACGATAATCATTGGTCGAAACAGGGTTCGGAATTTATTGCTGATTTATTGACAGAGTTAATTGTAAAATATTCAAAATATCGAAATACTAATACCTTTAAAGATTCTTTAAGACCAAGAATCTTTGGCGATTTACCACCAAATACCTATGACGTTGTTGACGGGGAACGGAATCTTCCTTATCACCAAAAAGTAAATGCACAAGGTTTAAGAATGAATCATAATTTAATTTTCCCTAAAAAGAAACAAACAATTTTATTTATTGGTGATGCACAAATATATAGTCCATATCTGGATAATGAATTTATAGCTACCAATTTGCTGCAACAACGCTTTCCTGATAAAGAAATATTGAATGCAGGTAATGTAGGATATACTATTGAAGATTATTTATCTTTATATATTGATAAAGCAAAGTATGCCGAACCTGATGTTGTTTTTGTTTGTACAAATGGTAATAATATTTTAGATTATTTTTTTACTCAACGTAATCATTATTCTAGATTAGTGAAGGCTTTTCCGCCAACAAATTTAGAAAAAACATTTTATAATGAGTTGTATAATACAAACGTCAATTAATTATGAATACTAATATTGAAAATTTGCAATACCCAATTGGTAAATTTGATAAACCAATGGAATTCAATGACGAGATGATACAAGACTGGATTAGGGACATTAAAGCTTTGCCGTTTCTTATGGATGCCTGCATTGAGAATATGGATGCTTATCAGTTACAAACTCCCTATCGTGATGGTGGATGGACGGTGGCTCAACTAATACATCATGTTGCTGATAGCCATTTAAATGCTTATACTAGATTTAAACTTGCACTTACAGAAGATAATCCTACTATTAAACCTTATAACCAAAAGGGTTGGGCAGAAATGATTGATTCTAAAACAGTACCGGTAAATATTTCTGTTACCTTAATACACACATTGCATACACGTTTAATTGCTATTATGGAGAATATGCAAACCACAGATTGGTTAAAAACTTATGTTCATCCTGAATATAAAATAATCGTACCTCTTTGGGAAGTACTTGCTTTATATGCATGGCATGGCAAACATCATGCACAACATATATTTAACCTAAAAGAACGTATGAATTGGTGATATATACTTTAACTTATTTTCATTAATATTCTCAAAAAGTAATATTTAGTTTTCTATTAGACATTAATTCAAATACTGGATTTTTACATGAAATTTATAGCAAAATTTCTAATGTAATAAGTAAAGTGCAATAATACTTCACCGCTTCAATGTATAAGGAAAACCGCCACCGGCACAATTACAAATTATAAGTAAATACGAACTACCTTTGTTCTATAACAGCTAAAACATTACTGTTATACAACACACTTTAAATACATGAAAAAATTTTTTTCCGGAGCAAGAAATCAAGTAGCATCTAAATATGGTATAATCGTTGGTGTTGTTTATATTATATTATTATCCCTTTCCTATAAAATGGTTGATAATATAAATTATTTTAAAATAATGTATTATTCTACTTATGTAATTGTATTTCTTGCAATAGGTATTTTTGGTTCGTTTATAAATAAGGCAAATGAGGGTACATTACAATTCAGAGAACTATTTGGTGTTGTTTTTATTATGATACTTATTTCTGTATTTATGAGTTACTCTTATTCATATATTTATATGTCTTTTATTGATAAACAGCTACTTAATAAACTTGCAGGTTCAAAAAATGGTACGCCCGGTACCTACGAATTTAATTTAGGAAATTTTATTTTTGGTTATTTTCAATAT
This sequence comes from uncultured Bacteroidota bacterium, assembly GCA_903916555.1. GTDB lineage: Bacteria > Bacteroidota > Bacteroidia > Chitinophagales > Chitinophagaceae > CAIYTT01. Next base: position 6,824 of record CAIWXG010000071.1, on the reverse strand, counting down.
GTTATTATGCACTGTTTATTTGGTGTTTTAGTAAGCTTAATATTAAATAGATTAGCAAAAAACAGAAAATAACTATCTTATAATTGCAAATGCTATTATAAAATCTTAAAAACATAAGTATTATTTTACAATAAACATGTACATTAGCAGCCCATGTCAGTAGATATATCAATTGTAATACCTCTCTTTAACGAAGAAGAATCGCTACCGGAATTGGTGCCTTGGATAGACAAGGTATGCAATGAACATAACTATTCGTATGAGGTATTAATGATTGATGATGGTAGTACAGATAATAGCTGGCAAGTAATTGAGACACTAACAAAGCAGTTTTCTACTGTAAAGGGTATTAAATTTCAACGCAATTACGGCAAAAGCCCGGCATTGTTTGTAGGTTTTAAAGAGGCTAATGGTAATGTAGTTATTACTATGGATGCCGATTTACAAGATAGCCCTGACGAAATTCCCGGTCTTTACCACATGATTATAGATGAAGGCTATGATTTGGTTAGCGGTTGGAAAAAAGTAAGATACGATAATGCCATTACTAAGAACTTACCTTCTAAACTATACAATGCTGTTAATAGACGTTTGAGCGGAATTAAACTACACGACATGAATTGTGGTTTAAAAGCATATAAAAAGAAAGTAATTAAAAGTATAGAAGTTTATGGCGAAATGCATCGGTTTATTCCTGTATTAGCTAAATATGCAGGTTTTCATAAAATAGGCGAAAAAGTGGTACAGCATAGAGCCAGAAAGTATGGTGTATCTAAATTTGGGTGGGAACGGTTTATTAATGGCTTCCTCGATTTACTGTCTATTCAGTTTGTAAGCAGATTTGGCAAAAAACCGATGCACTTATTTGGCGGTTTAGGTTCTATAACATTTTTGGGTGGTTTTATTTGTGTGGGTTGGCTTATTATCGATAAGCTAAGACTTGGCAATGAATTTGGTTTAACAAATAAACCTGCCTTTTATTTAGCACTTACCACAATGGCAATTGGTACCTTCTTTTTCCTAACCGGTTTTGTAGCAGAGTTAGTTGTTCGTAATGCCGGCGACCGTAATTCGTACCTTATTGAGACCAGAATAGGCAAAGAATATTCTAATTAATTATTTTTAATTGATATTAATACTTAATAGTCAATGTTATTCGTTTTTACATTGAATTAACATTTATTTATAATAGCTATAAGGTGGTAATATCAGGTATTTCAAGCAATTTTGTACAAATATTTTACACTTTTATGAGATTTTATTGCTACTTTTTGCTTACAGTTTTCATTATACTTCCAAAATTTTCATTAGCACAAGCCGGTACTACAGGAAGCATAAGCGGTAAAATAGTTGATGCTCAAAATAATCCGATTGCTTATGCAACAACTACATTGCTAAAACAGGATTCCTCAGTTGTAAACGGAGATCTAACAAAAGATGATGGTTCTTTTAAGATTATTCCTATTGCTTTAGGCTCATATAGATTAAGAATTGAGTCAATTGGTATTAAAACGAAATTTGTTTCCGTTATTCTAACTGGTGATAAACCTGATTTAAATTTAGGTAAAATAAAAATTGCAGAGTCAGAAAACACGCTTAAAGAAGTAAGTGTTGTTGGTGAACGACCTGTAGTGGAGCTTAAAGTAGATAAAAAAGTATTTAATGTAGAAAAAAATACAACAACAGCAGGCGGCAGCGCTACCGATGTTTTGCAAAATGTACCATCCGTATCTGTAGATAATGATGGTAATGTTGCATTAAGAGGCAAAACAGATGTAACTATTCTTATAGACGGTAAGCCATCAACATTATTAGGTTCTGATGTTGCATCTGCATTGCAGAGCTTACCTGCAAATAGTATAGAAAGTGTAGAAGTAATTACTAACCCATCGGCTAAGTATGATGCACAGGGCAGTACAGGTATTATAAACATTATTACCAAGAAAGATGGTCGCTTTGGCATGAATGGTAATGTTACATTAGGTATGGGTGAAGGCGATAGAGTAAACGACACCAAAGACAATTTGGGAATAAACAAATATAATGGCAATTTTGGTATTAATGCACGTAAAGGAAAATGGAATGTTTTTTTAAACAGTAGCTTTAGAGTTAATAATAGCTATAACGATGTTATTACCGATCGGTATAATAAAAATGATTCAGGTAAAATATTTCAATCTTATCACACTTATGAGAATGTACCCAGAAGCCATAATGCAGTTTTCTCAAATATAGGAGCTTCTTATGACCCCAATAAATATAACTCCTTCACTTTAACCGAAAATGTAAACCTTATGCAGTTTGCATTTAAAGATTATTCAACCTACTCTGTTTACGATACTTCGGCAAATGAAAAAGGAAATCCTAATTTTTTACAACAAAGAAATACCAATTCTAAAGTTAATATCCTTTCTTTATCAACAGCACTTGACTATAAACATAAATTTAAAAAGAAAGATGAAGAATTGAATATTGACGGTACCATATCGGTAACTAATATTAACCGTGCCCAAGATTTAGTAACAAATATACTTACACCCAATATGCCTTTTAACCCTATTAACGAACATGCACCTGCTAGTGGCATTAATAGTACTACAAATATATGGGCAGATTATACCGACCCGCTTACTAAAAACGGCAAATTAGGTATAGGTTTTAAATCTCAGTTTTATCTTTTTAACAGCAGTGGCAATACGGTGGTCGATTCTAATAATAGAACTCCAAAAACAGATTCTACTCTGATTGCAAACTATAATTACACACAGCAAATACTCGCTGGATACATCAACTGGAGCGATCAAATTAATAAGTTTAGTTATCAAGCCGGTTTAAGACTAGAAGATGCAGTATATGATGGCAGTGGACAAACACCTACACAGGCATCTTATCATAATAGCTTTTTAAATCTTTTTCCTTCTGCTTTTGTTTCTTATCAATTACCTATGCAGCAAAGTATTTATCTTAACTATAGCAGACGTACAAATAGACCTGATTTTAGGTCTTTACTGCCTTTTAAAGATTTATCTAATCCGGGTACAGTAAGTATGGGAAATCCTAATCTAATTCCTGAATTTATTAATAATATAGAGTTCAGTTATTCTAAAGCTACAGACAGAGGAGATAATTTAATCTTTAGTACCTATTATTCTGTAAATAATAATCTTACCCAAAAAGTTACCAGACTAATAACTCCTTTAGATTCCAAATTAGGTTTAACCAATGAAGTAGGCGAATTATTGTCGCAACCTGTAAATATAACATCGGCTACTACATATGGCGTTGAGGGTACTGGACATATACAAATGATGCCTATTTGGGATGCAACTTTTAATTTAAATTTCTTTCAAAACGATTTAAATGTTAGTCAGGTAGATACAGCATATAGAAAATTTCTTACTAACGATAATGGTTTTACTTGGTTTGGTAAAATAAATACCAACCTTAAATTACCTAAAGGGTTTTCTATACAAGCAAATGCTAATTACGAATCGCCCAAAGTTATTGCACAGGGGCATTTAAGAGAAACCTATTGGATAGATTTAGCTGTTAAAAAAACCTTTTGGAAAAACAAAGCAACTTTAGTAATTAACTGTTCTGATATATTAAAAACACATACCTCAGTAATAGATTATAACTTACCTGCCTATAACGAAACCATTAATCGTATTAAAGAAACAAGAGTAGGTAATATAAGTTTTACATATAGGTTTGGTAAATCTGATTTAGGTAAAAGCGGTAGTGGCGGACAAGGAAAACATGGTAAACCAACAAGTACCAAAATTGAGCCGCCTACAAATGAAAACAGAGATAAAAACCTGAAAGACAGCGAAGACGGTGGTGGTGATAGCGGTGGTGGTGGTAATGGTGGCGGACAAAGAAAAGATAAATAATATTTTATTTTATTTTTTAAAATTTGGTGCTATATTTGATTTGTAAAAAGTAAAAGATAATTATGAAAAACGTATTAAGATTATTTATTGTATTAATTTGCTTACAAGCTAATGCAAATTATTTATATGCACAAAGTTTTGACGATATTTTAAAAAATGCAGAAAACGATGTTAAAAACATTAAAAAAGAAGTAAATACAGTTAAGACTGAAGTTAAAAATACAGGTCTTAATACTAACCAAAATAATAAAGGAGCATCTCTTACAAGTTCTGAAATTACACAAGGTTTAAGGCAAGCATTGCAAATAGGTGCTAAAAATGCTACCAATAAAGTGGCAGTACCTAATGGATTCTTTGGCAATGCACTAATTAAAATATTAATGCCGCCAGAAGCTAAAAATGTAGAAACAACACTTAGAGAAATAGGTTTTGGTAATCAGGTTGATAATGCCATATTATCTATGAATAGGGGTGCAGAAGATGCATCAGCTAAAGCATTACCTATATTTGTAAATGCCATAACCGGTATGACCATACAAGATGGGTTAACAATATTAAGAGGTGGAAACGATGCGGCAACTCAATATTTAAAAGCCAAGACTTCTGTAGCATTAAAAGCAGCATTTTTGCCAATAGTACGTGCATCGTTAGCAAAAACCGGAGCTACCAGATATTGGGCTTCTATATTTAAAATTTACAATGAATTACCCACAACTTTTAATAAAGTAAATACTGATTTACCGGGTTATGTTACAGATAAAGCATTAGCAGGTGTTTTTTTATATATTGCCGAAGAAGAGGGTAAAATACGTACCAACCCTGCTGCACGTATCAACGATATTTTAAAGAAAGTATTTGGTGCTAAATAGGTAATGAGGAAAATATTTGCCTTTTTGGCTACAAAGTCTGCAAATAGTAACACTTACTTTACTTAGTCATTCTAGGCAAAACTATTTCAAAAATAGAGCCTTTAGGCTCGTTGTCTTTAATAGTTAAAGTACCTTTGTGCTGTTGTATAATTTTAACTGTAAGATAAAGACCTAAACCCGTACCTTTTGTTTTGCGAGTTTCCTCATTGCCAATGCGATAGAATTTCTTAAATACTTTTTTCTTTTCAGTATCAGCAATACCAACTCCTTCGTCTATAATTGAAATTTTTATTTTATCTGTATTAGAGTTAAGCTTTACTAAAATTGGCGTATGTGGGGGTGAATATTTTACAGCATTCTCTAATAAGTTATTGATTGCAATTTGCAATGTCATTTTATCACCTGTAAACATGCAATCCGTTTCAATTTCACTAAACAATCTATCCTGAAATCTTAGTTTGTATTCGTGATAGCAATCTTCAGATAATTTAGATATATTGAATAATTCTTTTGCAGGTCTAAACTGCCGTCCCTCTATACGTGCGGCAAATAGCATATTATTACATAAATCATTCAGTCTATTTGCTTGATTTATACATTGTGCAAGAATATGTAATTTTTTTTCTTCGCTTAATTTATGTTTTTCAAGTGTTTGTACATTTAACTTTATGGCAGCAATAGGTGTTTTCAGTTCGTGTGTAACAGATAAAATGAAATTGTTTTGCTGTTTCGACATGAGTATGCGTCTCCTAAAGGACCCATAGACTACAGCTGCACCTATTAATATTACGATTAAAAAAGTGGCACCTTCGCCGATATATTGGCTTGTACGCGATTTGCGACTGCTTTCTATTACATTGTTATTAGTAACATACAACGAAGGGTTTTTGCTGCTATCCACTTCACTTTTAAGCAATTGAATACTTTGTTCGTATAATTTAGTACTTTGTTTTTGTAAATTATATTCCCAAAAGCAAAGGGCTGTAATTATATATGCTAAAAGTAACAGATAAACACCGGTAAAAAATCGCATATAATTTATCTTTTTTTATGTTTGGCAGATTCTAAATATTTCTCTACTCTTAAACCAACATGCAATACATCGGGCAAGGGATTAATACGCATATTTTGTTCCATTGTAATTTTATAAATGCCTATTTTATTAAACTTTATAGAATCAGACAAATTTAAATACATGCGTTGTTCATAAATTTCCCCCATATTTATACCAAACCATTTCCCTGATGGTTCAGATAAAACGATGTTTACATGTTCTTTTTTAACAATACTGTCTCCGGGTGCTTTTATGCTTAGCCATATCCATATATTATTATAAGGATAGGCTTGTGTATGGCGGATTATAAAAAAAGGCTGATAGGAAGCAAAAGTATCTTTTACTTCAAATAGAAAAGTAGGTTTAAAATCATATTGCCAATTGTTTTGTGGTATGGGTTCTACCTTTTGGTAATAAGGTGTAGGTAAGCAGCCGGTAATAAAAATAGAAAATAAAAGCAAGCAAACAATTGTATGACGCATGTTATATATCGAAAATAAGGTAATTGCAAAAATTGACTGCAAAGGTAATTTAATATATAGAAATGAATATAGATTAAAAATAGTTTTTTGATGTATGTGGGAGATATAAAAGATTTGAGATTGGATTCCTTCAATAGTTCTCCTGTATATCTTGTAAAAACTCGTCGGGCTCATAACCCGAAGATCATAGGTTCGATCCCTGTACATGCTACCAAAGAGGGGAACTGCAAAATATTATTGTAGTTCCCCTTTTCTATGCCCTCTGAAACCCTTAGTACATCTGAAAAATAGCTGAAAGTCTTATTTGTTTTTGGGGTTCGACACTCCTCGTTTTTGCGATTGTAGTATATTCCTTCGGGAAAAACCAAAAACTGAACCAACTGTTTATCATTGTAATCGCTGGAATGCCATACAGTAGCAAGTTTGGAAGAAAAATTAAATGCTGTATCAATGTATAAATCAAGGTTCGACACCCTAATCCCAACTTTTCCCATTTGTTTCTCAATTTCCTGCTTTTCAGTGATAT
>CAIWXG010000070.1 GCA_903916555.1 uncultured Bacteroidota bacterium | reverse complement strand
TGAAAACCATAAAGTACAATGTAAATCATGCCACGACCCACACAATGGTGGTGGTGCTGCACACTTGCTTATTAAAAGCAATACAGGTAGTGCTTTATGCTTAACTTGCCATAACAAATAAACAAATTTCACTTTTTATTATCAGAGGCTACTCGTTTAGGGTAGCCTCTGCTTGTTTTTGCACAATAATTTTCTTGCTATGCTTATTAGATGTTATTTTTGAGGTTCGTAAATGTACTTTGGGTACAACTATAAATGCATTGATAAAAATAAAAATATTTTAGATACAAAATGACTAATAAGAGATTGGCACTAATAGATGAGCTTGCATCACCATTACAACGCATTATGTGGATATATAATGTAGATGAACCTTCAAGAAGAAGTTTTGAGAATAATATTTGTACATTTCATATAGGCAATGGTTTTTTTTTAAGTGTAGCACATAATTTACGCATACAACAGGGTTTTTATAGGTCTATTGAAGAACAGTTGTTTAAAAAAGAAATATTAATGAAATTGGATGGTGCACAAAAATTGTTCCTCGACCAATGTTATTTTTCAGATGACTATACCCGTAAAAAATATTTGAATAGTACAGATCCTACAACGATAGAACATATTGCAAAAATATTAAAACAAAAACGTTTTGACACGCGTTGGGTTACTTTTGCACAGAAAAAAATATGTAATCCTTTTTTAGTATTTCAATTTAAAAATAATGCTTATTTTAACGAACCTGCGTTAAATCAATTATTTGATAAGAACAGGGTAATGTTTGATGCAGATGCCGGTAAACATACTTACTTTATTGAAGTAGATTTAGTAAAGGCATTTTATAGTGCAGACATAGCACTCTATAAAACAGTAAGTGAAACACCCCAACAATTAATAAATAAAATACCTGTAGTAGAACTAAGCTTCGATTTACTTGATGAAGCAACTGAAAAATTTTATTGTATTCAGAGTTCACCTAATGGGCCGGCAGGTAGATTAATGAATGAAGCAAGAATTGAAGGTATGCTTGACCATTTTGGTATATTTCAAGATGACATAGATGGCAATTATCAATTTGAAGGGTATAGATATTTAATAAAAGGGTATTTTAGATTTGGCTCTTCCGGTGCACCTTATGTATATTATGACAAAAATAAGGGTAAATACTTAGCTAATGCCATACAAAGCGAAGCAAGTGGCATACAATTATCAATTAAAAATGATAGAGAAGGTAATTTTCAATATATAAATGCAATTGCATCTCCATTGTTTATTATTAAAGATGAATTACAACAAGCAATGAGCAATGCAGGGCATGTTATGTTGTAATTAAACAAGTAAACTATTTATTTAAGCTAAAAGTTAATAATCTCCTTTTTTTAGTACATCCAAAGCTTCGCCCACAATAAAGAAGCTGCCGGTTATTAATAGAGCATCCTCTTTACTTAGTAAAGGCAGTAGGGCTTCTAAAGCAGATTCTACCGTTTGAAAATACGAACCTTTCAATCCATTTTTTTGTGCTATGTCATAAAGTTCTTGAGCAGGTAATGCTCTAGGAATCATTGCATTGCAAAAATAATAGGTGTTATCTTTGGGGAAATTTGAAAGTGCTAGTTCAACATCCTTATCTTTTACAAAACCTACTAATATATACTTTTTTGCAGCATTTATGTTTTCCCACTGTAGCAAAACTTCTTTAAGCCCTGCGGCATTATGTGCAACATCGCAAATAATTGTGGGGCTAGTATTTATAGAGTCCCACCTACCCATTAAGCCCGTAGCTGATTTTATAGTTTCTAAAGCCTGTATAGCTTTTTCTATTTCTATTTTAAAACCCAAATTTGCTAAAAGCTCTGATGAACTTAATATAGTTTTTAAATTATGTTGTTGATAGTTACCGGCTAAGTCTGTTTTTAGTACATAATTATTATTTGTATTTAAATTACGAGCATTATATATATGACAATTATCTATTTTATTAATCAATTCTATATCCCAAATTGACTCTGCAAAATAGATAGGACTATTTTCTTGTTTTGCTTTATCTAAAAATACGGTCTCCGATTCAGTGTCTCGCTCACCAATAACAACGGGAATACCGGGTTTTATGATTCCTGCTTTTTCTGTTGCTATTTGCGTAAGTGTATTTCCTAATAAGTCTTGATGGTCGTAGCTTATATTGGTAATAACAGATAATAAGGGTGTAATTATATTCGTACTATCTAATCTACCGCCTAAACCGGTTTCTATAATAGCAATATCTACCTTTTGATTGGCAAATTCTAAAAAAGCAATTGCAACGGTAATTTCAAAAAAGGAAGGATTAATTTCTTCAATAAGATATTTATATTTTTCAACAAACGCTATAACTACTTGACGGGCAACCATTTCGCCATTTATTCTTATTCGTTCTCTAAAATCTATTAAATGAGGTGATGTATATAAACCTGTTTTATAACCTGCATCTTGTAAAATGGCTGCCAACGCATGGCTGGTACTTCCTTTACCATTTGTACCTGCAATATGTATAGATTTAAATTTGTTTTGCGGATTACCTATTGAATTACATAACTTAATAGTGTTTGATAAATCATTTTTAATTGCAGCCTTACCTATACGTGAAAACATAGGTAGCCTATCGTATAAATAGTTAATTACATTAGTATATTCTTTATGCAAATCCATTCTTGTAAAATTAAAATGATAAAAGGTGAAGGGTTTGTAAAAATGGTAATCCTATGACCTTGTTTTAAAGACTATAGTTACATCACCAAACTGTTGTGGTTCAGTACCCTCACTTTTGCTAAACTTTGTAGTACTTAATTTTTCTAACGCAATTTTTGTAAGTTGAGGATTAGAAGTACTAACAACACGCCTATTTACGATTATTCCATTTCTATCTACCGTTACATGTATAACTACTTTGCCACTTTCACTAAATTCCGCTTCAAATTTGTCGGGTTCTATTTTTCTGCCGGCAAGATTATGCCCTATACCGCCTGAGCCATTGCCCGGTATGCCGTTGTAGTTTTTGGCACCATGAGTGCCACCGGGTACACCCATATCCCCGGGTTTAGTACCAATACCTTCATTTGTACCTGCTGTATTCTCTTTAGCATCATTGCCACCTTTGCCGGTTTCACCGCCATAAGCATATCTTGGTTGCTGTTGCTGCACTTTGGTATCGGCATGTTTGCCACTTGTATCGTTTGTATTTATATTATTTGCAGAATCAATAACGTGGGCTAAAGGGTCGTTTGTAGTTATTTTAGCAATGGGTATGCCGCTTACAGCTACATGCGTTTTATAAACTACAGAAGCTCGATATTCTGATGGCTTTTCTTTCTTTTTGGGCTGGTCATTACCCATCCCATTATCACTATTACCCAAATTAACCTCCAAACCTTCATTTGAAATTGCAGGAGGATTAGGTGCAATTTTGTATTGAAATAAAATAAATAACAATAGTAAAAGTAAATGCACACCCAATGACCAAATTAATGCCCTGATATTTAAAGTAGGTTTTTGAATAGGTTGTATGGCAAGCATTGTGTTATCTTTTTTTTATAAAGTTAAAGACAAAAATAAAATAAGAAAAAAATTAGCTGATAAATTTAACTTTATTGTTTTTTTATAATAAAAAAACAAAATATCTACTTTCCTTCCATCTTTAATAATTGTTCAAGAACTAAAAAAGTTGCAGGGCAAATGGATGAATTTTTTAGTGTTAATGCAACTCTTTTTATCAATACATCCTCATCGGTATAGGGATAACGCCTGCAATCGCTTGGTCTTTCATCATATATATTACAGGTATTATCTGTATTTAAAAAAGGACAAGGGGAATGCTTAACTACATAATCGCCTTCTTTGTCTAATACCAAGTTTTGACTTACTAAATCGCCTTCTTTTATTCTTAAATATTTAGCTATTCTTTTTATATCCGGCTGTTTAAACCTTGGAGAATAGTTTCTGCAACAATTGGCACATTCTAAACAATTAATTTTTTCAAATGCTTCTTCATGCAAGTCAGGTAAGGCTTTAAGCATTTTATTCTTATCCCCTTTTTCTAAGAGTCTTTTATAAACTTTTTGATGCTCTTTAGATTCTTTTTCCCATCCTTCGGGTATCATAGTTATACATTTTATTTATTACAATCTTAGCAATCCAAATTTATATAAGGTATTGATAGGCTTATTATCCCAAAACAATTCAAAATCATTTAGCCCGGCTTGCTCGTAGCTTAGTTTCACATCTTGCAATGTAAGCACTTTTATATTATTTATAGATAATTTATCTAAAATTTCTACAAGCCATAAGCCTTGTTCTTGATCCACCTGAATGGTAGCATTAGTTTGTTTATTATAAAAGCTAATACTGCATACTTGCCATTGATTCCCTTTTTTAGATTTTGTTAATATTTCGAATTTAGGCTTATTTCCTAAATAAATAATCTTTACAGTGGGATTAAATACCGGAATTTCATATTCTTTCAAAATAGTATTCATATAATCCGGTACTATCTTGGTTTTAGGCACTTTAAAATCAAACCATTTCTGTAAGGGAAAATCAAAGCAGGTATCGTGCATGTAATTAAACAAAGATTTTTTCAATCCTTCCGAAAACAATTCATGGTCGTCACCGGTTGTATCAATATGTTCTAAATCGTTGTTTGCAAATTGACCTTGTGTATCGTTTACTCGTTTCACAAAATATTTTTCCGGATTCATGCCTACGGGACTATGGGCTGTCATTGCAAATAAATGCCAAAAAGCAGATTGCAGAATTTTTGCTTCAAACATCTGCCGCACCATTTCTAAAGAATCTATTGTTTCTTGTACAGTCTGGGTAGGGAAACCATACATTAAATAGGCATGAACCATAATGCCGGCATCGGTAAAGTTTTTATTTACACGAGCCACTTGAGCCACAGTAATACCTTTTTGTATAAGCTCTAATAATCTATCGCTTGCCACCTCTAAACCACCTGACACGGCTATACAACCGGCTTCACGAAGGAGGATACATAAGTCTCTAGTAAAACTTTTTTCAAATCTTATGTTTGTCCACCAATTTATAGTTATTTTTCTTTTTATTATTTCTATTGCTAAAGCCCGCATTAAAGCCGGTGGCGCAGCCTCATCTACAAAATGAAAACCTGTTTGTCCGGTTTGCTTTATTATTTCTTCAATTCTATCGCAAAGCAAAAAAGCTGCAATTGGTTCATATAGCTTTATATAATCTAAAGAAATATCGCAGAAAGTACATTTACCCCAATAACAACCATGAGCCATCATTAATTTATTCCACCTGCCATCGCTCCAAAGGCTATGCATGGGGTTTACAACCTCTATTGCCGATATATAACTATCTTGTAAAAAATCGCTGTAATCGGGTGTGCCTAATTCTTCTTGTTTATAATCTTTATAGTCAGCATTATTTATATATTTAATAGAATCATCTACAACCAAAAATGTTCTTTTTAAATGCAAGGCTGGCAATTCTTTATTAATATATTTAATTATATTTTCTATTGGGAGTTCTCCGTCATCTAGGGTTATAAAATCAAAGAAATTAAATACCCTTATATCGCTTAAAGACCTCAATTCGGTATTGGCAAAACCGCCACCCATTGCCACTTTAATATCTGGGTAATTCTTTTTTATATACTGCCCGCAACGAAAAGCTGCAAACAAATTACCCGGAAAAGGAACTGAAATAGCTACCAATTGGGGGTTATGGATATGAATTAAAGCAGATAATTTTTCTATTAAAAGGGTGTCAATATAAGAATATGTCTGTTGCAATGCGGTAAACAGCCCATCGAAACTTGCTGCGCTTCTACCTAATCGTTCTGCATATCTCGTAAGTCCGAAATGAGTATCCACACATTCCTTAATTAAATCGCTTAAATCTTCAAGGTATAAAGTAGCAAGATGTTTCGCTTTATCCTGAATACCCATAGTGCCGAATGCATATTGCAAATCTGCCAATTGTTCAAAGCGACCTGCTTCGGGCAAATAATTTCTTTTAATAATTAGGTGTGCTAATGTTGAATTTTTGCCTTGTAAAAATAATATAACATTATCAATAGTGTCAATATAACTATCTTTAAGATTAATTATTCTGGTAGCATTTTCATCAATAACTAATTCAGGCGAAAGAATAGTATTACTTTCAATAATATTAAATAAATTCTTTAAACCGGTATTTGAAAACAAGGCAATTGCAACTTCTATACCTAAATCTGCCTGAAAAGAACGGATGTTCTTCTTGTTTAAAAATCCTTTTAGAAATGCAGTTGCCGGATAGGGAGTATTTAACTGCGTAAAAGGGGGCGTTAAAAGTAAAGCAGTTGCAGACAATTGGCTAAAATTATTTCGATAAAAAAAAGAATCTCTTTTATTTTAAAAATATACTATATAAATTCATATAAAAATAAACACATATTCATTAAATATATTATTTTTGTATCTATACTAATACTTTAGAAAACCCTGAAGGGGTGATATTATTTTTTTAATATCACAAAATACAATGTTACCCTTTCAGGGTTTTTACAATTTTTGCATTTAATTCTATAATAATATCATCCCTTCGCGATTAATATGTAATACAATTACTTATTTACTTGTTGATTACTTATATTTATGCCGGTATCTGCACCCTACCCCACAACCAACTTTCGCTTAGTGGCACTAACCATTTTTCTAAAAGTTCTTTTTTATTGGCTATTACATTATTAAACATTAATGTATCTTTATTAATATATCCATTATCAATTGCATATTGCACCTGATTTAAAGGTAGCATTTCTGCTTTGTTTTTTATTAAAAAAGTAATCAGTAGCCTATTAAAAAAATTCACATCATATTGACGCTCAAAACTTTTTATTTGTCTCATAGCATCATCAATGCTACAACCACCCAATTGAACCTCGCTTTCATCTGCTATAACAACCACAAATTGTTTAAATAATAATTTTGCCCAACCCTTAGCAGGTGCCCCATGCGATTTCCATTGAGCATAAAAATGATGTAGTTGCTCATTAATTTCCAATTCTTCTTTTTCTATAAATGCCCTATTGCTTTGGTATATCCAAACCCTTGCATTATCTGGGTAGCCGGCAGGTAATAACGAAATTAGTTCTTGTTTCATCATAAAAGCAAAGTTAGGCATTGAACACGATTACTAAGTAATTTATTTCATTATGCTTGATAAAATAAACATTCGTTTTGGTATTTAGTTTTTATAAAAGAATCTCAAATAAATTCTTTAATGATAAGAATTTACTCTAAATATTTACAATTTGCAGTCTGATGGACAATTATTATTTATAAAATAGCTATCCTTATATAAATTTGGAAAATGCAGGAACAAGAAATAAAGCTTGATCTGATAAAATGGATTGCTGAAACAAATGTATTGAATCAATAATAAAGATTCAAACAATTCGCAATTCTTCCATTCATCTTACCCCCGGAATAGGAAACCATTTTAGAAAAAAGAATGGAAAAGTATGAGCAAGGTTTGATGAGGTTTTCATCTTGGGATGAAATGAAGAAAAGGATTAATGTAATTTCTATTTTACACATGCTATAGAAGAGCCTATT
>CAIWXG010000069.1 GCA_903916555.1 uncultured Bacteroidota bacterium | reverse complement strand
TTATGTAATATAAAAAATATATTTGAATGAAGCATATGTGGTTCGTGCAGACACGAACCACGTTGAAGGTAAAAAAAAATGTTGAATCACTATGCAAGTATATGTTAAAATGAAATAACAATTACCCATTGTAAAAACTAATTTATTATATAATAAAATGGATTTCAAACCTCAAAACACACATTTCCTACAACAAAACATAATTATTACGTTTCAAAACTCAGTTTTTCTATTACTCAACTCGGGAGTGTAAATTGAACTGTGTCATACCTGTTAGGGAAGCTTTTAGGGCTAGCCCTAAAAGCTTCCCTAACATTAGCAAATATACTTATCGACCCTAAGGCCGTACATAATACTTAATTGCGATAAACTTGGTCCCCAGTCTCTTAGTGGGATCGTCCACTTTTCGATGATTCTTTGTGTGACGAGATACAGTAACTTTTTTAATGATAAGTCGGAGGTAAATGCTCCCTTTGTTTTGGTAACTTTCCGCACTTGTCTATGAAAACCTTCTATTGGATTGGTGGTATAGATGGCTTTGCGGATGGCTGCGGTATACTCAAAAAAAGTGGATAGGTTGTCCCAATGGATAAACCAGGGTTTAATGGCTGCGTTATAGCGTTTACCCCACGCTTGCTCTAATTTTTCTAGTGCGGCAAAGCCTAATGCTTTACTCGCTGCTTCATACACAGGGCGCAAGTCTGCCATAAATGCTCGCTTATCCCTGTCTGCCACAAAGCGCATACTATTGCGTATTTGATGCACTACACACAATTGCACTTGCGTTTGAGGAAATATGCTTGCTATTGCTTCTGGAAAACCTCGTAGCCCATCTACACAAGCAATTAATATATCTTTTACACCTCTATTCTGCAAATTGGTGAGCACACTTAACCAAAACTTAGCTCCTTCACTCTCCGCTATATACATGCCTAGTAACTCCTTTTTACCTTCTATATTTATGCCTAGTAGATTATACACAGCCCTGCTGACTATCTTACCATCTACCCTTGCTTTGTAAAACATACAATCCATATACACAAAGCAATACATCGGTTCTAAGGGTCTATCCTGCCATTGCTCCATCGCAGGTATCACCTTATCAGTTATAGAGGAGAGCTGGGTAGCGGATATATCCATCTGATACAGCTCTTTAATATGCTCGCTTATATCTCTGTTAGATAGACCTAGCCCATATAAACCTATTACTTTTTCCTCTAAATCGTCCGTTACAATCAATTGACGCTTCGGTAACACCATCGGCTCAAAGCTCCCTAATCGATCTCTACTACTCTCCAACGTAAACGCCCCAGACGAGGACTTTACCCCCTTACTTACCCGACCATTGCGCCTATTAGCAACGCCATTTCCCTTCTCCTCACTTAAATGTGCCGCTAACTCTCCCTCCAAAGCAGCCTCTAAAAGATGCTTTAATAAAGGCGCAAATATTCCTTGCTCACCATGAAAACCCTTGCCAGCATATAAACCTACTAGCGCCTCTTTCTTATACTCCTCAAAATTAAATACTCCCTGCTGCTGTTCCATACCTTTACTCCTTTTATTGTTATCAAAATAAATACTTAAATTTAATTTGACACAGTTTAATGTACAGTCTCCTCAACTCCCTTTCGGAAGGGTCCAACAATGTTTTCATACAACAAAATAGAGTTTTTGCACTATCCGAAAAGGTTTTCACGTTCTTCAAAAACGTTTTCGCATTGTCCGAAAAGGTTTTCGCATTATCCGAAAACTATATTTTGCTCTCCAAAAACGTTTTTGCATTGTCTGAAAACTATATTTCATTGTGCAAAAACCATTTTGCATTGTCCAAAAACTATAGTTTATAACACCATAACTGTATTGCATACCTCGAAATAGTTATTACAAAATTCAAAATTGTCATAAAGTATGGTATCAAAAGTCAATGATAATGAGGCAATGAATATTAATATTAAATAGTACTGATTTAGGTTAAAAAAATAATATAATTTTTTTCAAAACTGTTTGGTTTTTTCCGTAA
>CAIWXG010000068.1 GCA_903916555.1 uncultured Bacteroidota bacterium | reverse complement strand
GGTAGGGTGCGACATTTAATAGTACAAGAACCTATTGGTAATAATACAAGAACTTTTGTAATAAGAGAAGGTTTACCCGATACAATAAATACAGTAGGTGGTAATACGTATGGCATAATAGAAATTAAAAGAGCAGGAAATAAATGAATATTGTTTTTTTGTTTATTTTTGGGTCTTAAATTATGATGAAATGAATATAGAAAACAAGCCCGATAAAGAAACTTTAGAGCAATGGCATGCAGACCCTGCAAATTGGAAATTAGGTGTGTTTTATTATAATAAAAAAGATAAAAGAATTTTTCCTCCTAAAAGGATTGGTTATTTGGGCTGGACAATAAATTTTGCAAATCCATTATCTATAGGTGCTTTTGTATTAATGTTAGTAGGTATTTTGCTTATAACTACTTGGCTCAATGGTAATAAGGTACATAAATAAAACATCAGAATTGTATATATTGCTGATTTGTTTTAGCCATTGTTCTTAATAAGCATTCCTACGTATAGCCAATTAAAATGTGGGTGCATTGCGATATGGCTACCAAGTACTGATGCATACGACCAATTATTGCCATAGATTTGTAAATGAGTTTAAGGTGGAGGCATAAAAACAACCCGTTTTTTATTAAAACTTTAAATGCGCAGTTTGTTTTTTGTAATTTATTGATAATTAGGTACTTGTAAAAATTAAACTGCTCATTAATTGCCCGTTTGTGTATCATAGTGAGTTATTTGTTTTGTTTGGTATTTGGTTATAAAGGTGTAAGGTATTTTATTTTACAATAGCTTTTTAAGGTTTAATTGCACCTAATTAGGGTGGTTTTGGGATGTTTTTGTTGATAGGACTGGGTTTGAGGTTTAGTGTTTAGTGTGTGATTTTTGTTTGAACCTTGGTTCGCCTATGAATACTTTCAGAAAGGTTCTATTTATACTTCCGGCTTCCCTGCGGAAAATCCGGAAGAACTGGGGATATATAGCACATAATTTAATGTCATGGTGAGCCTTGCCGAACCATGACATACTTTATAAATTTATTTACTTTTACATACTATATAGGGGTATTGTTATAAAAACAACCTACCTTACTACCCATGAAACTCCAACATTTGTATTCGGTATATATACTATTATGTGCTGATAAGTCTTATTATACAGGCATTACGAATGATTTAGATAGACGTTTTGAAGAACACAATACCGGCATAGACCCTAAATGTTATACATTTTCTCGTCGTCCGTTAATATTAAAACATTACGAACAATATCAGAATATAAATGAAGCTCTTAGTAGGGAAAAACAAATTAAAAAATGGAGCAGAAAGAAAAAAGAGGCATTAATAAAGGATGATTTTGAAGAATTAAAAAAATTGGCAAAAAACAAAGTAAATAGAAATGAGGTATTATAAAGTGTTATTAAGGCAGCCCTATTGAGCACCAGAATTATAATATATGTCATGGTTCGGCAAGGCTCACCATTGACAAGTGTAACAAACTGTTTGTTTTTCAATAATTTATATGTGCAAGAAAATCATAAACAATAGCTCTATTAAGCCGGGTCATGGTTCGGCAAGGCTCACCATGACATTAAATTCTGTGCTATATATCGCTACTAATTTCTGTCATTTTCAAAGTAATTGTATGTAATAAATGGTTACTCACCATGACATATATTATAATTCAAATTGCAATAAGGTTTTCAAAATAAGTTATATCATTGTAAAAAATCAATCATGAAAAGGCGTTTTTCATGATGTTCCTTTAGGGTATCAATAAGTGAGAATAAGCCTGTTCTATGAACGTATTCAAAGAATTGAAGTTGAATGAAATACTATATCAATAAGAAAATCATTACTTTAATTTCGCTTTGTTAAGTAAATGCCTTCTGAGTAGGAGCTTATTCTCACTTCCGGATTCCCTGCGGAAAATCCTGAAGAACGGGGTTTTTATTCAATTGAAAGATTGTCAAAAGTTGTAACAGGAAATTTTAAAGGATTGAATTATTTTATTTGCGTGAGCCCTTTTATTAATGATCCAAAAACAGAACGTATTGATAGTTTTATAAATTATTTTAAAAAAATGCAAAATTTCAATGTAATAGCTAAAAAAGATAATCGAAATAAATATGAATGGATTTCAGATAAAGAATGGACAAGAGTTGTAAGGATATTTAAAGTAACATTATAATACCTCTCTATCCGTATGCGTGTGGCAGTAATTGAATTAGAATTGACAGAGTTTGTAAAATATGTGAATTAACAACAATCAATCGTCCGAGTAGATATGACAAATCGGAAAAAGATTTGTCATATCGTGGGTTGCCTAATTGAGAAGATGTGCCACACCTCAAAGGTGTGGCACATCTAACAAAAAAAGCAGCTTGCGAAACTTGAGGGGATTCAGAAAAAGGGAATGACGGGCTTTGGTTGGACTTTTGTATAGGACTTTGTTTGAAAAGAAGAGCCTGATTGAACACTATTATATAGAACCTAAGTAGTAGTAAAATTTAATGTAAATTCTTAGTACTAATAATTGCCTACTATCAATTTTTCTGCTTATTTTGTGGCAATATTTCAACTATATGAATTTTCAACTTACAGAAGAACAAATAGCAGTACAATTGGCTGCAAGAGATTTCGCAAAAAACGAATTATTACCGGGCGTTATAGAACGCGATGAGAAACAAAAATTCCCTACTGAACAGATTAAGAAACTGGGCGAATTAGGTTTTATGGGTATGATGACAAGTCCTACTTATGGTGGTAGTGGTATGGATACCATTTCATACGTGCTTGCCATGGAAGAAATATCTAAAATAGATGCTTCTGTTTCGGTATGTATGAGTGTTAATAATTCTCTGGTTTGTTGGGGGCTTGAAACTTACGGAGATGAGGCACAGAAACAAAAATATTTAACGCCATTGGCAAGTGGTATTAAAATAGGGGCTTTTTTACTTAGCGAACCCGAAGCGGGCTCTGATGCTACTTCGCAAAGAACAACCGCAGAAGATAAGGGAGATTATTATTTGCTTAACGGCACTAAGAACTGGATTACAAATGGTAGTTCGGCATCTTATTATATAGTAATAGCACAAACATACCCCGAAAAAGGACATAAAGGCATTAATGCATTAATAGTAGAAAAAGATAGTATTGGTGTTACTGTAGGTGCTAAGGAAAATAAATTAGGTATTCGTGGCAGCGATACACATAGTATCATGTTTCAGGATGTGAAAGTACCAAAAGAAAATAGGATTGGGGAAGACGGTTTTGGTTTTAAATTTGCTATGAAGGTGCTTACCGGTGGTCGTATTGGTATTGCGGCACAGGCATTAGGAATAGCAAGCGGTGCGTATGAATTGGCTTTGAAATATTCTAAAGAACGCAAAGCCTTTGGTACAGAAATTTCTAATCACCAGGCTATAGCATTTAAACTGGCTGATATGGCTACTGAAATTGAAGCGGCTCGTTTATTATGTTTCAAAGCAGCCTGGCATAAAGATACTCATCAGGATTATACACTATCAGCATCGATGGCTAAATTGTTTGCGAGCGAAATAGCACAACGTGTTACGAACGAAGCCATACAAATACATGGTGGCTATGGTTATGTAAAAGAGTTTCACGTAGAGCGATTAATGCGTGATGCCAAAATTACACAGATATATGAAGGTACAAGTGAGGTACAACGTATAGTAATTAGCAGAACTATTCTTAAATAAGGGCAATGTATTTTTTAAGTAATTAAATAGTAACATAGCAAAAGCCGTCATTTTATATTGAAAATGACGGCTTTTCTAATTATTAAATTGTGAATATTTACCCTGAAAATTAAACTTCTAACAGGCTCTTTTTTATAATATCAATACATTCTTCTGTTTGCGATGTAGTAATTAATAAAGGAGGTGCAAACCTTATCCGGTCGTTATGAGTAGGCTTGGCTATTAGTCCGTTTTCTTTCATTTTTAAACATACTTCCCAAGCCCTATTTTTGTTTGGGTGCTTTATAACTATGGCATTAAACAGCCCTTTACCTCTTACAGTATCAATATAAGGATGGTTCATATCCATTAATCCTTTCCTGAATATATTACCTTGTACGGTAGCATTTTCTGCCATCTTTTCTTCTTTAAGCACTTTTAATGCTGTAATAGCTACTTTGCAAGCTAATGGGTTTCCACCATAAGTAGAGCCATGGTCGCCTGGTTTTATTGTCAGCATTATTTCATCATCAGCTAATACGGCAGATACAGGCATTGTACCACCGGACAATGCTTTGCCTAAAATTAATATATCGGGATGTACGTTTTCGTAATCGCAACAAAGCATTTTGCCGGATCGGCACAGTCCGCTTTGAATTTCATCTGCAATAAACAGAACATTATTATTTTTGCATAATGTGGCAGCATTCGCTAAATAGCCATCATTAGGCACAATTACGCCTGCCTCACCTTGTATAGGTTCAACCAAAAAACCAACTACATTTTTATTTTGCAGTGCCTCTTCTAATGCCGTAATATCATTGTATGGTATTTCAATGAAACCGGGTGTATAAGGACCGAAATTTCTTTTAGAAGCATCGTCTGAACTGAAAGAAATAACGGAAATGGTACGTCCATGAAAATTATCTTTACATACTATTATGTTTGCTTTTTCAGGTAATATACCTTTTACTTCATAACCCCAGCGGCGAGCTAATTTCAGGGCTGTTTCCACTGCTTCTACACCGGTATTCATTGGCAATACCTTATCATAACCAAAGAAACCGGTAATAAATTCTTCATATTCGCCTAAAACATTATTATAAAAAGCTCTAGAGCTAAGTGTTAATACCTGGCATTGTTCAATAAAAGTTTCTATTATTCTTGGGTGGCAATGCCCTTGGTTTATAGCCGAATAACCAGATAGGAAATCATAATATTGTTTATTGTCAACATCCCAAACAAAAACACCCTTTCCTTTTGCTAATACTACCGGAAGAGGATGATAATTATGTGCGCCGTATTTTTCTTCTTTATCAAGAAAATACTGTGTTTGCTCTGTAATTGTATTAATTGCAATCATGAAGCAAAATTACAGTTTTAAAATTTAGTTAAAAAGGAAAAAGGCATCTTAATTGCAAATGAAACCTAATTACAGAAATGTTATTATAATTTAAATTAATAACACAAATACATCTTTGTTTTAGATGCTCGTTTTTTCCATTTTGTCATATATTATTTTTGATATTTTGCTTATTACATCCGACAGTTTATTCCACTCTGTACCGTGGGTCATAATAGAAATTAAGTAAGGACTATTTTTTATATATACAATTCCTGTTTCGTGTAGTTCCTTATTATAACCATCTCCCCATTCTCCAAATTTATGCGATACTTTTATTTCTTGTGGCAAGAATTTAGAGATACCGTCTTTAAATTTGCTTTCTGTTAATAAAGAATCTGCATATTCTGAAGAAGGTATCGTTAAGTAGCCACAATTATATAAAGCTTTAAAAAATACTGAATATCCATTAGCGGTTATACGGTAACTTGTATCCGAGAAATTTAGTTCTTTCATTCCTAAATCAGTAAATGTTTTTTTAAATATTTGCATATTTAAATAATTTTCAAGTACTTGTGTTGCTCTATTGTCGGAGTAAGCAATCATATAATGAAGTAGTTCTTTTATTTTGTATTGTTTGCCTTGTTCGATTGTTTCTGCTTTATAGGCAACTTCCGGATAGGTTTGTTTGTCATTATCATATTTTATGTTTAAGTCCAAGAGTCCGGGTATAGTTTCGGCCATGCGAAGATAAGACATCATTACGGCAACTTTAATTAATGAACCAGGATGGTAACCTTGGTCTGGATTGATTACCATCCACTCTCCGTAATTTAAATCTTCAACGTAAACAGATGCATAAGTAAGAAATCCTGAATTTTTCTCATTTTCAATAATCGAAACAATTTCTTGTTTTTCAGGTGCAAATTTTTTAGATTCACATTCTTTTTCTGCAGAAAATATAGGTTTAATGTATTTGTATCCTTTTAGGGAATGAATGGTATAGTCGCAATTAGAATTATTGGCAATTTCTTTTTTTAATTCTAAATTTTGTTTTATTTCTTCTTTTTCAGATCGCCATTCTACTAATTTTGATATTCCGCCACCAATTATTGCTGCCACCAATAAATAAATTATGGATACTTTGTTTGTGAATATGTTCATATTTAATAAAAGCACTGCAAATTAAGACAATTCTGAATTTAAGACAAATGATTTTAATCAATGTTGAAATTGAATGTCATATATATTTATTATGCAATCAAATATACATATTTTTAAATATATTTTTAACTTTCAATTATTTTTTTGTTTTTTAATTTTTTTATTCCTAAATTTAATTTTTTTTAGAAAAGTGTTAAAAAATAACATTAAGGTAATCATAGGAAAAAAAATATTTTCATTGATTTAATAATAATGACATTAAACAGTATAATAATATATATATGAATAGAATAATAATTTATATCATGTTTTTACTTTTTTTATTTCTTGTATTACAAGAAATAAAAATAGTGAAATTGAAAGGAAAGAACTTATAAAAAAGCGGATAATTAATTACATGGAACGCCTGTATGGTGAAATGCTAATTAAAATTGATAGCTTCTCAATAATTAGTATAGATACAATTAGTGAAAAAGGGAAATATGCTTTTATTACAGATAAGATAAGTGATGGTTTAATAAATAAAGATAATTTAGTAATTAATAGAGAAGAAGAAAGATTTGAAAATAAATCGGATACGGATGCAGATGATAAATTTGCCGGTTCGCACCATTATGTACAATTAATTTATAATGGTAAAGCTAAGCTATTAGAAGCAATTTTGCCTGAAAGTACGCCCGAAAGTATTTATGACAGCCTAATGGATCAGAAGTTAAAAACAAACTCCAACTTAAATCATGGTTATCTTGTGGAGGGACTTATATATGCTAAAGTTTTTAACAATGTAACTAAAGGCAAAATTTTTGCTATTTTATCCAAAGACCTTAAAGAGGTAGATTTATTTAATACAGTAGATATGAATTGAATCAGAAGAATAATATAAAAATAATATTGCGGTAATATTATAATCTTTAACTTTACAAGTTGATTGAAATTTTTTTAATTTTTTGTTTCAAAAATAAATTCATGAAGTTTAAGTTACATAAAACATATTTAATATATATATTATCCTTTGTTTTTTTATTTAGTACTATACAAAATTCATTTGCGCAGCTAACGGTAAGCCCCACGCATACAGCGGCAGTATTAGCAGCAAATATTGCCGGCAGTGGTGTAAGTGTTTTTAATGAAACTCTTACTTGTTCGGGTGTTGCTAATGGAACTTTTACGGTTATTCCGGGTACATTATTGGGTACATCTGGGGTAAATGTCTTTGGTATTAACAGTGGTATTCTTTTAACAACCGGTCATGCAGCCAATGCAGCAGGAGCAGAAACAGGCACAACATCGTCTAACAATAGTGCAGCAGGCGACCCTGCAATGGCTGCTCTTGCCCTTACTGCTTCTACTTTTGATGCTTGTGAGCTTATGTTTGATTTTGTGCCTAAGGGTGATACGATAAGCTTTAATTATATTTTTGGTTCAGAGGAATACATTCATTCCACATGTGGTAGTTATGATGATGCGTTTGCTTTTTTTATTTCCGGGCCGGGTATTGTTGGCACTCAAAATATGGCATTAGTACCGGGTACTACTCTCCCTGTTATGGTTAATACGGTAAATTGTGGTGCTCCATGTGTAGTTGCAGGTTGGGGTACTTACAGTAATTGTACAAGTATTGGCGGTGGTTCTCCTTTTCCGGCATTTTATATTGATAACACTTTAGGTACTAATTTCGCATATAGAGGTTATACTAAAAAAATGAAAGCCTATCATTCTGTAACCCCATGCGATACCTACCATCTTAAAATGGCGATAGTAGATGCAGGTAATGGTTTTTTTGACTCAGGTGTATTTATTGAAGCTGCAAGTTTAGCTACCAATACGTTTCATTTTGACCATGCTGACCCATTAGGAGCAACTATTTTAGGCATTCCTAATAGTTTGGTTAAGGGGTGCTTTCCTGCTACAATTGAGATATTATCTTCTGCTGCTGTTGTTGCAGCTACCACTTTAAATCTTACTTATAGTGGTACGGGTATCAAAGGGATAGATTTTATTGCACCTGATTCTGCTGTTATGTTAACCGGAGATACAAGTGTTGTTTTTAATGTTTCGGGATTGCCTACACCATTAGGCGGATTAAAAACAGTTACTGTTTATTTAAATGGTGTTTGCGGTATTTTAGACAGCATGACATTTAATTTAATAGATACCCCTACAATAAGTATTCTTACCCCCGATACATCCATTTGTACCGGCTCTTCATTTACTATACGTACTACTGGCACCCCGGGATTAACTTATAACTGGACACCTACCATAGGGCTAAGCAGTACAACTATTCCGAGTCCGGTTGCTAACCCAACAGGGATAACAGTTTATACATTAACAGCAACTTTACCCGGTTCCGGTTGTCCACCATTAGTAAGAGAGATAACAATTTCAATGGATAGCATTGATTTTCAACTATTAACCCCTGATACCTCTGTATGTAGCGGGCAAATTATTCATATTAGGGTAAATGGCGCGGATACATTACATTATTTATGGACACCTACTACAGGTTTAGATACACCTACAATAAAAAACCCTAAAGCCACACCTTCTGTTACTACAACTTATGTTGTAACAGCATCTGCGAATGCAGGTTGTGTAGTTAGTAAAACCTTAACCATTACAGTCGTAAGTGTTGTAGATTCTATACTTACACCCGACACGGCAATTTGCAGAGGTGCATCGGTGCAGGTAATAGTGGCAGGTAGTGCTGGCTATAATTATCAATGGATACCCACAGCAGGTATTGCAGCATCTACAAGTTTAGCCCCATTAATTACGCCAGATACGTCAGCAATGTATTATTTAATGGTTACTGTGCCGGGTTGCACAGGTATTATTGATTCTGTTTATATTGATGTACAGCCTAATCCGATTGTTTATATTGGTGGTAATAGGTCTTTATGCAAGTATGATACTATACATATTGCTTCTTCCGTATTACCTGCTTGGTACACACATTATATTTATTCCTGGACTCCTACCCTAAATCTTGATAATCCCACAGCTGCAAATGTTGCGTTTACAGCCGGAGATAGTACTGAAATCGTATTAACAGTTACGACATCTGCACATTGTACAAATAAAGATTCAGCTCTTATTATTGTGCATCCGGGTAATTTCGCTGTTGTTGATACCAATAGAAATATTTGTCCGGGCGATTCTGTACAATTAAATGCATCGGGAGCAGCCTTTTATTATTGGCATCCCAATATGTACATTAGCGATACTTTATCACCCGACCCTTGGGTGCATGCCATTACTTCTATAGATTATACTTTATTGGCAATCAGTTCTTTTGGCTGTAGAGATACAGTGAATGTGAGTGTATTTGTGCGGCCGCAACCACTCATCTATTTACCAGATTCGGTATTAATCTATCCGGGCGAAACCTATCAGATTTCACCTCAAACCAATTGCAGTAGTTTTAGATGGTTCCCTTCTTTTGGTTTAAGCAATCCGTTTGTTGCCAACCCTGTTGATAGTGCAGGATTAAGTATGAAATATATAGTTACAGCAACAACAGAGTGGGGATGCAGCACACAAGATTCCATAACTGTTTATGTTGCTACAGACGCTGTTTTAGATATACCAAATGCATTTACACCGGGTACAGGTAATAATAATATTTTTAAAATAAACAAACGAGGCATAGCCAGATTAAACTATTTAAGAATATATAATAGGTGGGGTAACTTAATCTATGAAGGAACGAACATAGATTCGGGATGGGATGGTACTTATAATGGTGTGCCACAACCATTTGATGTTTATGTATATGTTGTAGAAGCGGTAACCTTTAGCGGAAATACCTTTAGAAAAAAAGGTAATCTTACATTACTTAGGTAAAGAAACACCTTTTTAAAACTTAGCTTTGTTTCAAAACACACCAAAATAAATCTTATTTGAAGCCTACTGTACTTACACGAACAGTTAAAATACTTTCATTTGTAAGTTTACTAAATGATATTGCCAGTGAAATGCTCTATCCGGTAATGCCGGTCTATTTAAAAAGCATCGGTTTTTCTGTAATATTGATTGGCGTTTTAGAAGGCATAGCAGAGGCTGTGGCAGGGATAAGTAAGGGTTATTTCGGTTCTTTGTCTGATAGGATAGGGCAGAGGCTGCCTTTTATAAAATGGGGGTATTTACTTTCTGCATTGTCTAAACCTTTATTAGCGATAGCAAAATTACCTACTTTTGTTTTCTCTGCACGCACAATAGACCGTTTAGGCAAAGGAATACGAACAGGTGCAAGAGATGCCATGCTGTCTGATGAGGCTACTACTGAAACAAAAGGAGCTGTGTTTGGTTTCCATAGGTCATTAGATAGTTTGGGTGCGGTTATAGGTCCATTAATTGCACTCGTATATTTATATTATGCTCCTGCACAGTATAAACCCTTATTCTTTTTTGCATTTATACCGGGCATATTGTCTTTTTTCCTTTTGTTTTTTATTAAAAATAATAAACCCAATGCAAGGGTTGATAAAAAAGCATACAGTTTTTGGTTATTTATAAATTATTGGAAGATAAGTAGTAAACAATATAAACAACTATCAATTGGTATCATATTATTTACCTTGTTTAACAGTAGCGATTATTTTTTATTATTGAAAATGAAAGATGTAGGTTTAAATGATATTTATGTAATTGGTATTTACATAATGTATAATTGTTTATATGCTCTGTTATCTTATCCGTTGGGTAAGCTGGGCGACCAGATAGGTCTTAAAAAAGTATTTCTTTTTGGTTTGCTTTTGTTTGCTTTGGTATATGCCGGTATGGCATTTAATACAAGTGTTTATATCTATTTGTTACTATTTATTATTTATGGCATCTATGCAGCCGCCACCGATGGTATTTCTAAAGCATGGATTTCTAATATTTGTTATAAATCTGAGACAGGAACAGCAATAGGCACTATGGCAGCTTTCCAGAGCATAGCCACAATGATAGCCAGTAGTACGGCAGGTATTATTTGGTATTGCTGTGGTTCTAATATGTTATTTTTACTTTCAGCTTCTGTTAGTGTATTGGTGTTTTTCTATTTGGTGATTGTGTTTAGAAACAGAAAATAATATATTCGTATAGAAGATTGGTTTTTAAAATAAAATTAGCACCAAAAACAGAACCAACTATAAAGAAGACATTCTGTGTATAATATCGTATTCCGTATCAGTAGCCATTGCCGCATTAATTGTTACCACTGAATCTGTTGCAGATAAACTCCCCGATGTTTGATAATAATAAAATTTGCCGGTATTGTTTGTAAATGCAACTAATTCGTAATTGATGCTGTTTGCAGGAGCATAAAATTGATAACTTGCTTGCATGGTAGTTGCATTCAAATTATAAAAAATAGACATCACACATTTATCGGTAGGGAAACATAAGTAAATACTTGTGTTTGAATTTGTATTGGTATTATCCGGGAAAATTACATTTAGTGTTATTAACTTAGCACCCCTGCCAAAGAAATGGTCGCAATTTACGTTTTCAAAATTGGTACAAGAATCAAAAATGTATCTATAGTTAACGGTAGTTGTTGTTCCGCTTCCTATTATTAACCTAGTTGTATCTGTTGTTGTACCGATAGCTACTGTACCTGTTTTTGTAGTATCAGCAACTGTCCAAGTTACAATAGAATCAGTAGTATTGTTGTTTCCCGAATATAATTCCATTTGTTGGGAAGATGGAGCAGACTGTAAAAAGCCTATTCCGTATTTATTGGCAAACACTTCTTCGCCTGCTCTGCTTGTACTTGCAAAAGTAGCTTTTATAGTTACCTGCCCACCACTTGTAAGCGGGTCGCCGGTTGCTGTAACCGTAGTTGCTCGGTTGCAAATCATATCACTTGGTTTATACATTTCTACTATTTGCACATAAATGCTTCCGCTTGTTAATATAATATTATTTTTATCTTTAAAAGAATAAGTGTAAAAATGTAATTTAGTACCGTTGGCAGCATAAACAATTGTATCTATTCCTGCATTTACAGTTATGGTTAGCGGTGTTGTTCTCATGCCAGCAAACAATTGATTGAGTTGGTTAGGTGAATAGTTAACCGTATTGTTTTGTGTTTTAGAACAGGAGATAGCTAATGCCAATAACGAAATTCAGAAAGCGGTAATAATTTGTAATTTGATTTTCATAAATGTGTGTTTTGAAGTATAAACGTATTAAATGTATTAAATGTTAGTAAACAAAAAAGTTTCATGGAATTTTTAGCATGAAACTTTTTCTAATTACTAAACTTTATTATTGTACTATTTTTGAATGTTTAATTTGAAAATCTTTGTTTGTCCATCTATATTTAATCTAACTATGTAAATGCCATCCGGCATCGTGTCGAGTGAAATATTCTGATATATCTCTTGATTTTGAATTGTGAAACTTGAATTATATACAACTTGACCGAGGGTATTTAATACTTCCAAATTCATTTTATTTGCATTCGAACCATTCAAGTAGCCCTTAATTGCAAAAGAACCATTATTAGGATTCGGGAATAATGTAATATTATCTATATTTATTGTTTGGTTGCTAATACTATTATTAAAGTGCGTAACTATAGTATTGCTATAACCAAAAGCGGGGTTAGCACAATTGGCAATAGTAGTTGCTATGCAATAAACAGAGTCTTTTGTGGTAATATTATTTAAGTGAAAGGTATCAGAAACAGCCCAAGGAACAAGTACATTATTTACATACCATTTATAGGTAATAGTAGCACCTGCATTAGAAACAAAAGCAGTAAATAATAAATTGGCACCCGGATTTACAATACTGTCCGGATAGACATGTAAATAAACAATAGGCGTATTATCAACAATTGTTAGGGTTATTTTATTACTTGTATCCCAAATTGGGAATGGGCATTCAATACTGCTTTTAAATACACAAAATATTTGTTCGTTATTAGATAAATGGTCAGACGAATAGGTTTCGAAAACTGCACCTACTATTGGGGTGTCAGGTATGGCACTCATCCATTGATATATAGGGTCTAAACCACCATTGGTAATACTCGTAGTAAATGTTAGGGTAGTACCTTTGCAAGCAGTATCGTTAGGGCTTACTGTAACATTTATAGAAGTTGGTGTAAATGGATTAACTATAACATCAATAGTAGAAAAATTGGATGCACAACCTTGAAAACTATCTACGACAAAATAGGTGCCTGCATTGGCTATTGTAGATGAAGGAATTGTTGGGTTTTGTAAGGTAGAAGTAAATCCTAACGGACCAAACCAAGTATAGCTAAAGCTACCTGTCATACCGGGTCTTGCAAATAAATACATGGTACTACCTGCACAAACGGGAGTACTTGCACTATCCCAAGGTGATGGTGGTATGAATGAATTAACTTGTATCAAAATAGAATCTAAAATTGTAGCACACCCGTTATGTGTAGTTGTAACATAATACCAACCACTGTCTGTAGTAGCTACACCAAAAACAATAGGATTATAAACGGTACTAAATAAAAATCCTCCGGGGTTAGTCCAGCTATAACTTGTAACAATATATGAAGCAGTAGAATCGTATAAAGAAATATTTGCACCCACACAAACCGGTGTAGTACCACTTATTGTTGCTGTAGGTAGTGGAGTATTAATAATGTGTATATTATAATAATCATCGGGCGCATTAACAGCAGGACTACTTGCTACTATTCTAATACGATAACCGGTACCGGGTGCTGTAATAAGAGGAATTGTGCAAGTAATAGTACCTGCTGTATTGCTTGTTACTGTGCCTATCGTAGTTGGTGCGGCAAAACTTCCTGCTGCATTTGATAATTGTGCCGTGAATACATTAGTTAAGTTAAAATTGTAGTTCACGTTATAGTCAAGTGTCAAGGTGCCACCTGCACAAACCAAAGTATCAACATAAGGTTGATTAATTAATACTAATGTATCTTTACTGAATTGGGTAATAAATCCATCGTGAGTGCCACCGCCATAAGCACCTTGTGCAGCACCGGCAGATGCAATACTTGTAGTGCTGCTTGTAAAACCAACCATTGTAGTTTGTCCGGCACCATCTACTGTAATCCCATTGGCATATTCATAAAAGGTGCTACCAAAATAAGTACCCCAAAACCTACGACCCATAGGGTCTAGTTTTGCAGCAAAAGCATCGTAATCGCCACCCATAGTTGTTTGGTAGCTACCGGCTGTTGCAATACCTGAGGTACTATAAGTCATACCACCTATAACATAATTACCTGTAGGGTCTATTGATATACATTGTCCGTAGTCATCAAGATTACCACCATAGTAAGTTCCCCAAATTTCAGAAGTGCCATTAGCATCAAATTGAGCTACAAAAGCATCTTGCACACCGCCTAAAGTTGTTTTAAAAGCATTTGTAGTTGCAATATTGGCAGTACTCGTAGTATTACCTATTATTGTTACATTACCTAAAGCATCTGTAGTAATACCATTACCTTGTTCTGCTCCTGTTCCGCCAAAATAAGTACCCCAAATTCCTGCCCCACCTGAAGTAAACTTAGCAACAAAAGCATCGTTTGGACCTCTTAATGTAGCTTGAAAAGCACCACCGGTAGCAATAGCTATCGAACTATTTGTTTGTCCTGTAATAAGAACATTGTTGCTGGCATCGCAATGAATGCCAAAAATATCTTCTTGTGATGAGCCACCGAAATAAGTTGACCAAATAACCCTACCGCGTGTGAAGCCTGTTGTAGTAAACTTAGCAATAAAACCATCTGTTGTGCCGCTTAATGCCCCTTGATAAGCTCCCGCTGTCGCCATTGCGGCCGCATTAGGGCTTGCAGTTGTGCCTGCAATATATACATTATTGCCACCATCGCAAGTAACTGCATAAGCTTTGTCATCGCCTGTGCCACCAAAAAATGTAGCCCAGTTTTTTGCTCCTGTAGTACTGAATTGCGCTACAAATGCATCGTAACCACCACCATTAGTTGTTTGTTGTACCGAAAAAGGGGTCATAAGTCCTGGCCCACCTAACGAATTACTAAAACCTGCAAGGTAAACTACACCTGTACCATCTACGGCAACACCCGTTGCTTCATCATCACCTGAACCACCAAAATATAAAGCCCAAACACGAGTACCGGCTGCATTATATTTAACCAAAAAAGCATCATAAGTACCGCCGCCATAACCCGGTCCTATAGTTGTTATTCCTGCATTACTTGCAGTATAACCACCTACATAAAGTACGTTACCAATACCTGCAACAACCGATGTAGCAACATCTTCGGCAGTGCCACCATAATAAGTACTCCAATTAAGGTAGGGGTCAATAGTTAATGTACCTGAATAGCTTTCGGTCTCGAAACTTATAATATTATTATTAATTTTGAAATGAGATGCTACCGCTTTTCCTGTTTCTGTTTCATAAGAATAAGGACTTTTTTCTTCTACAATACCCATTGGTGTAACAGCAGTGATACCTCCGTTAGCATTTATACTTAAAGAATTAGCACCATTATAAGCTATTTTAATATCATTTACATTAGCACCTTTTTTAATTATAAAATCATACTCTACTTTATTTTCTTTTACATACAATACCCAGTCTATATTTGGATAAATATTTTTATATGTAATTTTGTTATAAGAATGTGCTGTGAAACCGGCTCCATTCAAATCGTTTAGAAAATAGTTTTCGTAATATTCTTGAGCCTCACTGTTTATAACTTCAGCGTTCTTATTAGCTCCTAATAAACATACATTCATCATGTAAGTGCTTACAGAGGTATTAGTAGTTTTATTGCCCTCAATTTTTTTGAATTCATAGTTCAATTGCCCCTTACCAACAAATAAATTCATGCCGGTAGCTGTCAGTTTATACTGAATATCAGTACGAACTTGCCGATTTACATCCATTATTTGTCCTTTATTTTCTATAAAAGACAATGGTTTGCTAATACCTTTACCTACTTCTATTGTATTTGTTTCTTTTGCATTTATAGCTATTGTTGCTAAGCAACATAAAATAAGCAAACAGCATTTTGTACTACTATTATACATATACCTTATTTTTTTTGATTGTGGATACCGTTATAAAGACTGCAAAATAAACATAATTCTGCTAATTATAAAGGTTTTTTTATTGTTTGACTGCTACTTATTGGTCAATAGATGCATATCGCCTATTATTAGGCATACAAAATAGAAAACGAATCAAAAAATATATATTCTTAGTTAATAAATAGTTAGATTTTCCTATTATTAATTGTGTCCCAAGTATTAACAAGTAGCTATTTTTATAGTTATGTAAATTTAATTTATTAAATCTTCAAGCTTATAAGTTTGTTGTAATTTTATTCTGCCATCAGTTTGTTGTAAGGTACAACATTCTATTTTTGGGTCGTGTTCAAAAAACAAAACCCAATTGCCTTCTATTGCTTTGTTTAATAATTTATGTTTTTCATTTAATGTAACCAATGGCCGCATGTCATAAGCCATAACCCAAGGCATTGAAATATGTCCAGCACTTGGTATTAAATCTGCACAAAATAATAGGGTAGTACCATTACAATTTATTTCAGGCAACATTAATGAATCGGTATGGCCATTTACAATATGTAGTTTTATATTCGGTAGCCATTCCATTCCATCAACAATATCTATAAATTTTAATTTGCCACTTTCTTGAATCGGTAATATGTTTTCTTTTAAAAAAGATGCTTTTTCGCGTTCGTTAGGGTGGGTTGCACTATCCCAATGCAATTGATTGCTCCAGTAAGTAGCATTTTTAAAAGTAGGAACTAATTTATCGCCATCTCTAATTATTGAACCACCACAATGGTCGAAGTGTAAATGTGTTAAAAAAACATCGGTTATATCATCTGTATTATAACCATATTTAGCAAGGTTTTTTTCAATAGAATCATCACCATGCGGATAAAAGTGATTAAAGAATTTTTCATCTTGTTTTGTTCCCATTCCGTTGTCTATTAATATTTTACGTTCGCCATATACCACAAGTAGGCAACGCATAGCCCATGTACACATATTATTGTCATCGGCAGGGTTTATTTTATTCCACATACTTTTGGGTACTACACCATACATAGCACCACCGTCAAGTTTAAAGTATCCTGCATTAATAGTATATATTTTCATAAAATTTATTTAGCTAAAATAAAAAACAAAGGTAATTGAAAAGCATAATAAAAATGGAGTAAAAGCTTATCCGAGTATTGCCGGAAGTTTTTTCTCTAACATTAAAGCTCTATATAAGAGGATAGCACCTATTATAAAAAAAGTTATGAGGGCTATTATGGCTACCCTCATATTTAATAGATTGTCTATTAAACCGAAAGTTATCATACCTATAACAATTGCCAGTTTTTCTGTAACATCAAAAAAGCTGAAAAAAGAAGCAGTATCGTGTGTGGGTGGCATTAGTTTAGAATACGTGCTGCGACTTAGCGATTGTATGCCGCCCATTATTAAACCCACAACACCTGCAATAATATAAAATTGGGTAGCAGTATAGGTATAATAGGCAGCTATACATACAGCAATCCAAATGAAGACCACTAATAAAAGTACCGTTAAGTTGCCCAGTTTCTTAGACAGTTCTGACATAAGATATGCACCTGCTATGGCTACTAACTGTATTACAAGAATAACAATAATAAGTTGTGCAGTAGCAAGATGTAGCTCTTTTTCGCCAAAAACGGTAGCTGCAAGCATTACCGTTTGCACACCCATACTGTAAAAGAAAAAGGAAAAAAGAAACGTTTTTAATACAAACATTTTTTTTATTTGTTTGTAAACCTTAAATAATTCCTTAAAACCACTTACTAAAATAGAGTGATTCGTATCTTTTGTAAGAGGGATACCGTTGGGTAATTTCAAAAAGGTTATTTGTGCCCATCCCATCCACCAGATACCTACTAATAAAAACGATATTCTCGCGGGCATTCCTGCATCTGTAATGCCAAACCATTCGGGCTTAAAAACAAATACGAAACAAATAATTTGCAATAGAACGCTGCCTACATACCCATAAGCAAAGCCTTGAGCACTTAGAGTATCTCTTTCGTGACGCAGCGCAATTTCGGGTAAGTATGCATTATAAAAAACAATACTGCCACAATACCCCAATGCTGCAAGGGCAGAGCAAATAATACCTAATTCTATACTGTTTTTGGTAAAGAAAAATAGCCCACAGCACGACAAAGAACCTATATAACAAAAAAGCTGCATGAATCGTTTCTTATTACCTTTATAGTCTGCTATTGACGACAGAATAGGTGATAATATGGCTATAATTAAATAGGCTATACCAATAGAAAAACTAAATAAAGAACTGTTTTTAATTTGATTGCCAAAAAAGGAAACTTTATCGCTTAGCACAGTGCCTTTTGCATCTTTTAAAGTTGTTATGGCAATATAATAAGCCGGAAAAATAGTAGAAGTAATAACAAGATTGTAAGCAGAATTAGCCCAATCGTACATAGCCCAAGCTCTATGTATCGATTTATCTGATTTTAAAGCAGGAATTATATCTGTTTCAATATCCATTTGTGAAAATAAAAATGCAAAGTAAGTAAAATAAGAGGATAGTTTTTGGTTATGAAGAGAAGAAGGGAAATGCTCTTCTTATTATAAATAAATATGTAAATACTATATAAATAGAAAATAAATAAACTTATAGATGTTGCAACATTATGGGGGGCGTAAGAGCTTAATGCCGGTATTAAATTATGAATTTGTTAAAGAGGTACGTTTTGGCTAAATGTTTGACCATCAAAAAAAGATACATTTTGGTATATATCTATAAGAGGTATTTGCATGTTTATAGTATTTATAAACAATGAATCATTTATATTTTCTGTATCATAATGTTTCCACGAATTATCTTGTTGTATTTTAATTACTTTTATTCCAAATTTCATGCTGTCTATTAAAATGTATTCTTTTAATGAAGGTATTTGCAAATATCGCCAAAATTTAATACCTAAATCTTTTTCTTTGGTTGACTAACTCATTATTTCAATAATAACACTTGGGTTAGTTAAGGTGTCAAATTTGGATTCTTGTCTTTCTAAATCATCGCAAACAATAATTAAATCGGGATACATATAAGAGCTGAAAAAAGGGGTAGCAACTCTTAATTCGGAACCAAATACATTACATTTTTTATCTTTAAGAAATAGGTGTATTTCGTCAATTAGGTTAGCAAAAATAAAATTATGATTAAAAGACGTGCCTGCCATAGCAACAATCACACCGTCAAAATATTCATGTTTTGTATCAGAACTGTTTTCAAAAGCAAGGTATTCGTCTGCGGTAACATTAGGTAAAACAGGTAAGCCCATAATCTCTTTTTTATACAAAATTAAAGATTTTAGCCGGAAATCTGTAAAGATGGAAAAACTGAACAAAGAACTGTTTTTAATTTGATTGCCAAAAAAAGAAACTTTATCGCTTAGCACATGCCTTTTGCATCTTTTAAAGTTGTTATGGCAATATAATAAGCCGAAAAAATAGTAGAAGTAATAACAAGATTATAAGCAGAATTAGCCCAATCGTACATAGACCAAGCTCTATGTATCGATTTATCTGATTTTAAAGCAGGAATTATATCTGTTTCAATATCCATTTGTGAAAATTAAAATGCAAAGTAAG
This sequence comes from uncultured Bacteroidota bacterium, assembly GCA_903916555.1. GTDB lineage: Bacteria > Bacteroidota > Bacteroidia > Chitinophagales > Chitinophagaceae > CAIYTT01. Next base: position 378 of record CAIWXG010000068.1, on the reverse strand, counting down.
TAAAATATGGGGTAATGTTTTTTGGAAAAGATGAGTATAAATGGATATTAAATAATATTTAATTAAGTTTAACTTAAAGATAATTTCAATTTATTTAATTATTGTAATTTATATTTTTTTGTTGAAAGTTATAAACGGCAATAAGTATGCTGAATCTATTTTATTTAATAATTATGGCATGTGATTCAATGCTTTGTTTGGTAATAATTTGGTAACAATTTAGTAATATTGAAAAGAGTGCAGGTGGTTTATAGGATAGTATATTCACACTCTAAAAATAAAAATTTATGATTTGTTTGAAAACAATCTTTAAAAACAAAGTACTTTCTTTTGGCTGCATTTGCCTCGCCTTGCAGCTAATTGTTGGTAATGTACATG
>CAIWXG010000067.1 GCA_903916555.1 uncultured Bacteroidota bacterium | reverse complement strand
TTTAAGTTGAACAAAAAACGTTTTATAGGGTGTATGTCGGGTAATAAAAATAATCATCCATAATACAAACAACGTATTTAGGAATAAATCGCCTAATGACGATAAATAAGTATTTGATGCATATAAACGAGGTGAGAAGAACGCCAAGGTATCTAGATTAAAAAATGTTTCAAAATTTCTTAATTCTAATCTAAATACTATTATTAAAATCAAGGTGATTATGAAACTTAAAAAAGCAGATTTTTTGCGTGTAATATAATTAATCATTAATTGAATCCAAAAAATGCTCGTAAAAATTGCAGCGAAAAGCATGTATAGAAATGTATCATCCGGAATCCATTTTTGTATTTCGGCTTGATTAAAGTTTAAATAAAATGCTGTATTACCGGTAAGCATTTTTATAGCATATAGCCCGGGAATGGTATTGTCTGAAACTATTTTAGTTTTTATAGGTATGTATTCTGACGCTACAAAATGTGATTTAAGATATTCATTTTCTAAAGGGTAAGATATGTATATAGGAAACAGTACAACTATTTTTTTTATAGTGCTACCAAAATTAAATGGGCAGCATTTTTCAAGAAATACTCCTTTATCGTTATGTATTAAAATGCTTTTATCGCCTATGGAATCATTTATATTTCCTATTACTTTGTTTGTATTCCAATAAACTAATGTATCATTATTATAAGCATAAATAAAATAGGCAAAATGATTTAATTGTATTGATTCCTTTTCAGTGAGCGAATCGGTATATATTCGCCTAAGCAAATCTTTATTATTAATAAATGTATTAAAGCTTTTTTCTTTTTGTTGTAAATCATTTTTTACAGCCTCTGCCATAGTTTCAGGCAGCAGTTCTTGACGGTGAGCATGAAAATGCAAACCATTGATAACCCAAAGAGTGATGCTGATTAAAAGCCAAGCCCAATATGGATATTTTCTAAACATTTATGCTTTTTCCATTGCTTTTACTTCATTCCAGAGTGCATCCATCTCATTAAGAGTCATATCATGCAGCGATTTGCCCAAAACTGCTGCCATTTCTTCTATTTTTTGAAACCGCCTTATAAATTTTTTATTTGTAAGCTCCAAAGCATGTTCGGGGTCCACTTTTATAAAGCGAGCATAATTTATAAGTGCAAATAACACATCTCCAAATTCTTCTTCTATTTCTTTTTTATCATCTAAAGCAATAGCGTCTTGCAATTCTTGAAGCTCCTCATTCACTTTTGCCAATACCTGCTCGGTATTATCCCACTCAAAACCAACCTTTTTAGTTTTTTCTTGTAACCTTAAAGCCTTCATTAGTGCAGGCATTGATGGTGGCACACCGCTTAAAATTGATTTCTTATTATCTTGTTGCTTAATTTTTTCCCAGTTTACAGACACATCTGTATCATTTTGTACTATTACAGTACCATAAATGTGTGGATGACGTTTTACCAATTTATTACATACACCCTCTATTACATCATCAAATGTAAACTGTTGTTGTTCGCTACCAATTTTACTGTAGAAAAGAATATGCAATAATAAATCGCCCAATTCTTCCTTTATGCCTTGCCAATCTTGGTTAGATACTGCGTCTGCCAGCTCATATACTTCCTCTATTGTTTGCTGGCGAAGTGAGAGTATTGTTTGCTTTTTATCCCAAGGGCATTGCTCTCTTAGCTCATCCATTATTTTACGAAGACGCTCAATTGATTTAGAATACAGCATTATATGTAGAAATTATTGTTGATACAAAACATTTTGAAACTTAAAGGTAGGAGAGTACTTACACAAATCCAAGATAGTTTAATAAAAGTATTGAAAAGATTGAAAGCGGATTGGGGAAAAGATTGAAATAAACAATTTCCCTTAATTGTGTAGCAACAATTACCAATAGAAGAAGTTTCATTACACAATCTCGTCAACAATACCCAAACTAACGGTTTTTAAAGTCAATTCGTTTTTAGTGCTGTAGTCATCAAAAGTTATACTGTATCTTATTTCTCTTATGCGGTAATTATCTGTTCTGTTCTGTGTTAAGGCCGTAGTGCGGCACAAGTTGCCATAACTATTGCCTGCATTGTAGTTCTGTAAAGCTTTGTGTAGCAGCCATTCCAAATCATAAAAGCCAATGGCTTGTTCTACAAAACTGTTTGGCGTACTAAAACTGCTATTGCTTTTAACCTCAAAACACAATTTAAAAACAATAATACCTTCTGCTGTCTGTACATTATTACTCAGATTTTCAAATTTAAAATCTTCAAAATCTATCAACACACATGGAAACGAAACTGCCGGACGAATAGTACTCTTAAACTGACCTAAATCTTGGTCTATTGTTACAATTGTTGGTACTTTAGAATGTATTTGCTGTTGTAAGGCAACAAATAAATTGGCAAAAGAAGAATTCATAAAGCTGATTTTACAAGTTAATAATAAATAGTACTATTCTATATTTTATCTACACCATAAGTATTATACCAGTAATCTACAGGTATAGGCACATGTAACGCTACTTCTTTATCAATTTCCATTCTTGCTTTTAAGTAATCAATATCTTTTTCTTTTATAAAAACGAATCTGCCATTATTTGTTTCAAAACCATAGCTATGTAATACATTTATAAATTTGGGGTCATTTAACATTCCTAGCATAAAGTTCATGTCACTGGCGGTAATTTCATATTGTTGCTCTAAGTGTACTTTACTTTGTGCATAGCCACTGCTGTTGCTGCTTGTAGTGGTTTCTGTATTGCCAAGTACTGTTATAGACATTTCATCGTTCATCGCGTTAATAAACTTTAACTGTAGGTTGCCATCACCATTACTTTGCTTACCGTCTTTTATCTCAAAGTCTGCTTGTCTGGGTATCATCATAGATAGGGAGCTACCGCTTGCATCCAATACTTTTTTTAGCTCAGATTTAGTTTGCTCGTCATACGAATCATATTTTAT
>CAIWXG010000066.1 GCA_903916555.1 uncultured Bacteroidota bacterium | reverse complement strand
GCTTCATAATTTATTTCATAAGCCAAAGATTGCATATCATAGTCTGCCAAAGAAATTACTTGCCCATTAAAGGTGTTTGTTTCTAATATATTAGCCCCTGCTTGCAGATATTGTTTGTGTATTTCTTTTATTATATGTGGTTGTGTTAAACATAAAAGGTCATTATTTCCTTTTACGTCTTTATGCCAGTTTTTAAATCTTTCACCTCTATAATCATTTTCAGCCAATTGATAACGCTGTATCATTGTACCCATTGCGCCATCGATAATTACTATTTTTTGGTTCAATAATTCTTTTAATCTCGATTCAGTATTCATAATTGCCCTCCTTTTTTAATTGCCCAAAGGTATAACTATTTGCTTATCTTATTATTTATGTTTTCAATGTTTGCTTATTTGTAACAAAATTATTTTGTTTGTTTTCTGAACAATTAGGTGAAAAACATAAATAAAATTGTACTTTAGCAGTCAAAAATAATTTTTTAACTTTTGTTGCCTGTATGAGAAATAAAATAATATTATTTATATTTTCACTTTTTATTTTACTGTTAGAGTTAAGCAGTTGCGCACATAGCCCTACATCGCATCGTTCCAATCATTCTTATAGGTCAACCCGACATTCTAATAATTACAGACATTATAGAAGGTGGCATAATTCCAGTCAGTCTCATAGAGGTAGCACTTATTTCTTTAAACCTAAAAAACACTATGGTGCAAGGCATGTAAGAGGTTTTTCTAAGCGTCATAATTATTCCGGTTGGTATAAATAAATTAATTTTTATTTATGTTGGTTAATGTGGAACTATTATGATTATAATTGAGTAGTGGCTGTAATATAAAACTTTTATATTTATATAATTAGCATACAATAGTTAACACATAATTAATATAATTCAATATTCAATTTGAAAATTCAATGTGTACTATTCTGATAAACTTATTTATTAGTAAAATATTAATTGAATTTGTAACTTTTACCTTTTTTATATTTTTAGTAATAAATGATTTTACCAGTTGTAGCTTACGGAAGTCCCATTTTGCGAAAAGTTTGTGATATAATTACCCCGGAGTATGCCGGACTGCACAAGTTAATTGCAGATATGTGGGAAACAATGTATAATAGTAATGGAGTAGGGTTAGCGGCACCTCAAATCAATAAGCCCATTCGTATGTTTTTGGTTGATACCGTGCAGGTAGTAGATGGATTTGAAGAAGAGGATAAACGTAAATATCCCAACGAAAAACCTATAAAACAAGTATTTGTTAATGCCGAAAAATTAGACGAAACCGGAGAAACTTGGGCTTATAATGAAGGCTGTTTAAGCATACCAAAGGTAAGGGAAGACATTAGTAGAACCAGAAAAATAAAGCTAAAATACTTTGATGAAAATTTTGTGGAACACATTGATGAATTCGAAGGGATTGCAGCACGGGTTATTCAACACGAGTATGACCATATAATAGGTAAATTGTTTATAGACTACCTTTCACCATTAAAGAAAAGACTTATTGCAAACAAGCTTAAAGACATTACATCCGGTAAGGTAAAAACAGATTATCGCATGTTGTTTCCAAAATAGTAGTTTTTTTATATGTTTATTACCTAATTCTGTATTTAAATAATTTATATACCGTAACTTTTATATAATACCGCATCATTTCTTTTGCAGTAAGTATTAAGCTAAATAGGTAATAATAAAAAGATTTGCCCTTGCGATATTCCATAATATCTAATTCTAAGGCTAAGAATTTTTTTAATAATTGCAATTGTTTCGCAGGTGCAGTGCTTGCATTATTAATATGTATTACGGTTGTGCCGGCATAATAATAGCTCTTATATCCTAACTCACTAAACTGATAACACCATAACTGGTCTTCACCATACATAAAAAAACGTTCGTCGAGCTTTTGCTCCGGTAATTTATTTAAAATGCTTTTAGAAAACATCATAAATGCACCACTAACCCAATCGCAATAGGTGTCGTAATCGCATTTAAAATATTGGTTCAACATCAGCGATACTCGTTTCTTATAGGGCATTAGCATCAAAAAGGGTCTCAATAAGTCTAATATTTCATTTTGTACACTTCTGAATTTGCGGGCTGTATGCTGTAATTTACCATCAGGATATACTAAACGAACCGTAATTGCTGCTACATCATTGTGTGTTTTCAATTCTTCTACAGCCATGCCTATGCTGTCTTCTGTAAGCACTGTGTCAGAGTTCAATAATAAAATTATTGTACCTTTTGCTGCTTGTATTCCCAAATTATTCCCTTTAGCAAAACCACCGTTTTCTTTACTCTTTATTAATTGTATTGTAGGAAATTTTAATAAAAAATCATCCGGATTGTCATTAGGAGAAGCATTATCAACTAAAACAATTTCATAAGCTACTTTTCGGGTACATTTAATGACACTTTCTATGCAATCGCACGTTATTTTAAATGTATTGTAATTAACTATTATAACGGATACTAACATTTATTTTGTATATATAATGTATTTAATTTTCGGAATTAAAACACAAAGTAAACAGTTTTAAGCTAAAATTTTTGTATTGATTATTTTAAACTATTTAATAGATTATCAAAAATCATTTAGATTTATTACCTTTTGAAATGAACCCTATTATTTATAGATTTGCAATTTATATTTTTACAAAATTTTATTTCCGCAATGGCCGAAACTCTTGGAATGTTATGTGATAAACTCACTATTATTAAATTAAAACAATATCACTCAGAAGACCCCACTCGTTTGGAAAGCCTTGAGAAACAAGAGAAAGTGATGCAACTGGAAATAGATGAGTTTGTTGCTGCCGCTGTAAGTGGTACTATCCCAATTGAAAAGTTATCTTTTGCTGCTAATAAAGTTTTTAAAAAAGAAGGTAATACAGTAAAAGATGTAATTGGTACTATTGGAATTGTTTTTGCTCAATTAGCTGATGTAAATTGCAAATTATGGCACGAGCAAGAAAAAGTGTACGACTTTGAACAGGTGCCGGGAAATGAAAAAAATAATGTTGTAAAACAATTAGCTCTTCTAAATTTGGAAAGGAATAAATGTATTGATGAAATAGATAGACAATTTGCACAATCAATAAAAACAAAATCTTAATATGCATATCAGAAAAAGAACAACCTGTAGAGTATGTGGCTCATCGTCTTTAACCAAAGTAATAGACTTGGGCGAACAATATCTGCAAGGTTCATTTATAAAACCGGGCAAAGAACAACCTTCAACCAGAAAAATACCTTGTACCTTATATCGCTGCAACCCCCAAACTGATGAAAACGCATGTGGATTGTTGCAAATGGAACATTCAGTGCCACCCGAAATATTATATGCTGCTTATTGGTATCGGTCTGGCACTAATGCTACTATGCGGGGGCATTTAAAAGGTATTGTAGATTCTGTAGTGCCTTTATTGCAAAATACAAATGCTAAAGTATTAGATATTGGTTGTAATGACGGTACATTACTTAATAATTACCCTAAAACATATACCAGATATGGTGTTGACCCGTCTGATGTGGCTATGGGTATTGAGGATAAAGCTATTATTATTGTAAAAGATATTTTTCCTTCAGGTGAATTATTTCAAATTTTAGGTTCTCAAAAATTAGATATTATTACTTCTATCGCTATGTTCTATGATTTAGAACAACCGGTAGAATTTGTAAAAGGTATAAAAAATATTTTATCAACTACAGGTATATGGATATTCGAGATGTCTTATATGCCACTAATGCTTCAGTTAGACTCTTATGATACAATATGCCACGAACATTTGGAATATTATAGCTTAGCTGTTATTGAAACTATTTTGAAGCGTGGCGGAATGAAAGTATTTAAAATATCTTTTAATGATATTAATGGTGGCAGTATTCGCTGTTATGCCACGCATAATACTAATTCAGAATTCGACTTGCCTGAAAACTTTAAATTAATTGATGAAATAAGACAAAAAGAATTCGATTTAGAATTAGATACCGACAAACCTTATTTTGCATTTCAAGAACGCATAAATAAGTTAAAAACAGAATTATATGAAGCTTTGAAAAAATTAAAATTTCAAGGCAAACGCATACATATCTATGGTGCATCTACAAAAGGTAATACCATACTGCAATGGTGTGGTATAGACAAAGAATTGATAGACTTTGCAGCAGAAAGAAACCCAGATAAATACGGTGCCAGAACTTTAGGCACAGATATACCCATAATAAGCGAAGCTGAATCGAGAGCCATGAAACCGGATTATTATTTGGTATTACCTTGGCATTTTAAAGCAGAATTTTTAGAAAGAGAAAAAGAAGCCATAGAAAATGGTACAGGCTTTATTTTCCCTTTACCTATAATGGAAGTTGTAACAAAATAAGAAGGTGTAAAATCTAATTTATTACTATTGAACGGTATTTTTCATTCGTATATATAGTAGTATAATTTATTTTGAAGTAAAACATTGGTAAATTTGATGAAAATAATATTAATGGAATTGAATAAATTATATAACGAAAATTGTCTTGACACAATGAAAAGCAATTTTTTTTCTATTTGAAATCCTGTTCTGGTAGGCCATTCGGGATTTATTTTTTATTGAGTAATGAATAGCTACCTAAATTATATTATTTGTTGTTTTTTAATCTATATATCCATTTTACTATTTCGTACCAAACTACTGAAATAAAACCTATACATATAGCAAGTAATAATTGCGATATATTTATACTGTTAAACTGAAAAAAATGATTTAGGGGTTCTACATATAACAATAAACCTGTAATAAATAAGGTAATCCCGATAATATACTTTATTAGTTTATTTTTATATTTAATAGTTGTAAAAATAGAATAGTAAAAGGACCTATTGATTAAGGTAAGTAAAATATTTGCAAAAATAAGAACTGTAAACACCATTGTTCTGGTTAAAGATTCGCTATAACCGCAATTTACTGAGTATAAATATATGCCTATTGTACCTATTGTAATTACCAAACCTTGAATGATACTTGTTGTCAATTCTTTAAAATTAAAGAAGGTAGTTGTAAACTTTCTAGGCTTCTGTAGCATTGTATTTTTTTTCCATAGGTTCGTTTTCAAATATAATGGAACAAGTAGGCCCCATTATTAATTCTAAAAATATAATGTGTACAGGAGAGAAAATATTGGGATATTTCCACCCTAATGCCAATGGAATAAAAACAGTAAGTATAATAGGTATGTGTATGGAAATGATGTATTGAATAGCTTTTTTTAAATTCGCATATATTCTTCTGCCCATTGCTACAGCATCTACCATTTTAGAAAGGTCATCGTTTACTAAAATAAGAGAAGCAGCCTGCTTTGCTATTTCACTTCCTTTTTTGCCCATAGCTATGCCAATATGTGCAGCCTTTAATGCAGGTCCATCGTTTACGCCATCACCAGTCATTGCAACAATTTCACCTTGTTGTTTTAAAGCATTTATTATTTTTAATTTGGCTTCCGGAAACATTCTGGTAAATATAGAAGTTTTCTTTACTTTATCCTGCAATTCCTCATTACTTAAATTCATTAGTTCGTTACCGCTTAGGCTATTTTCATGCCCTTTAAACAGTATTTGTTTGGCAATAGCAACAGTAGTTGCTGCATTATCGCCGGTAACAATTTTAATTGAAATGCCTGCTTTATAAAAATCTTCAAATACCTGTTGTATATTTTCTTTTGGTGGGTCGTAAAATGCG
>CAIWXG010000065.1 GCA_903916555.1 uncultured Bacteroidota bacterium | reverse complement strand
TTTAAAATAAAATAATTTATTATAACTAATATTTTTATATAAAAATTGATAATATGAAATTAAAATTAGCTGCAATATTTTTTTCTTTTTGTGTATTTTCAACATTAAGCTCACAAGCACAAATACCCGGTGTATCTAAAGTAACAAAGCAATTGCCTAAAGCTGAATTAGGTTTAAAATTAGGTGCTAATTTTGAAACTTTAAGTGGTAGTTCTTGGCAAAATACATACAAACCCGGTATTGTAGGTGGTGTTTTTGTAGGCTTACATAAAGGTAGTTACGGGATTAGAATAGAAGGGTTAATTAATTCGTCTCATTATACCTCACAATCATTTATTGATTCTACACATAAAGGTGATTTTAGAGCAACCTATTTTGATTTTCCTATCTTGTTTGAATATAAAGTAATACCAAGAGTATGGTTGCAGATTGGACCTCAGTATAGTAATGTATTATCTATAAAAAGTTTGAATGATTTTGCCGGTGATTCAAAGTCTATGTTTAAATCTAATGTATTTGCTTTAATATTTGGTATTGAAGCAAAATTGCCTATGCATATTACAGTAGGTGCTAGATACATACTCGGTTTAACGGATATGAATAATGTTTCGACTAACAATACAACAATTAAAAATGTAAATGGTTCTTGGAGTAACCGTTCGGCACAAGTAAGTTTGGGTTTTAGATTTTTATAAAAAAATAATATTTAATTTAAAAAGCCATTCTGATTTTTTATTTTCAGAATGGCTTTATTTCTACCCGAAATTTATAAAATAAATATTGATAAACAATACTTATTAATTTACAGAAGGTGTAGATAAATGATTGGGGCAACCATACTTTTTAGAATTGTTGCACGAAGAAAAAATTGCCAATAACACAATACAAATCGCTGCTATTGAAACAATGGAACGGAATTTTGTAAATAATTGCATGCTTTTGAAATTAGAGTAGTAAACAACACAGATAACCTTACAAAGTTATGTAAAAAATATGAATCAAATACATTTTATTGCAATTGGCGGTGCTATTATGAATCAATTAGCAATAGCACTAAAGAGGCATGGTTACATTGTTACCGGGAGTGACGATGAGATTACCGACCCGGCTAAAACAAATCTTCAAAATGCAGGCTTGTTGCCTATAGAATTAGGATGGTATCCTGATAAAATAATTAGTTCGATTGATGCAGTTGTTTTGGGAATGCACGCTAAAAGTGATAATCCTGAATTACAAAAAGCTTTAAAATTAGGCATTAAAGTAGTTTCGTTTCCGGAATATATCTATGAAATAAGCAAAAATAAAAAAAGAATTGTTGTTGCAGGTAGCCACGGTAAAACTACAATTACTTCTATGATTATGCATATTTTAAAGATGCAAGGTTTTGAATTTGATTATGTTGTAGGGGCTAAAGTACAAGGTTTTGAACAATCGGTAAAGTTGAGTGATGCACCACTTATAATTATTGAAGGTGATGAGTATCCGGCTTCTGTAATTGAGAAAAAGCCAAAAATATTTTTTTATCATCCTCATATAACTGTATTAAGTGGTATAGCTTGGGACCATATTAATGTTTTTCCTACTTACGAGAATTATTTTAGTCAGTTTATTCACTATTTATCTGATTTGGAAAGAGGTACAACTGTTTTTTATAACACTGAAGATAATGAGGTAAATAGAGCAATTGAACTGGCAGGAAACAAATTAAATTCAGTAGGCTATTCTACACCGGAATATTATTACCAAAATGGTTTTCCGGTAATTACTTGCGAATCAAATGAATATAAACTTTCTGTTTTTGGTAAGCATAATATATTAAACATGCAAGCCGCAATTGATGTATGTATGCAATTAGGTATATCTAAAATGGATTGTTACAATGCTATTACATCATTTACCGGTGCAGCAAGACGGTTGGAAAAAATACTTGAAACAGACGGAATAGTAGCTTACAGAGATTTTGCACATGCACCAAGTAAATTAAAAGCAACACTTAATGCTGTAAGAGAAGCATATCCTGAATATTTGCTTATTGCATGTTTTGAGCTCCATACTTTTAGTAGTTTAAATGCAGCTTTTTTATCGGAATATGCTAACTCACTTGATGCAGCTGATATTCCGATTGTTTTCTATAGCAATCATGCAATAGCTCTTAAAGGATTACCAGAGCTTAACACACAAACAGTTTATAGTTACTTTAAAAGAAAAGACTTAATAGTAATAGATAATAAAGAAAATTTAATTGTAGAAATTAAGTCAAAATTAATTGAAATAAAAAAACCGGTATTTTTATTATTAATGAGTTCGGGAAGTTTTGAAGGAATTGATTGGAATGATGTATGTTCGCATCCTATTTCATAAAAGACATTATGCCAAAACTAATATTAAAAAGACCTATCGTATTTTTTGACCTTGAAGCAACTGGTACTGACCCTGCTAAAGATAGAATTGTTGAATTGGCATTTGTGAAAATAGCACCGGATGGTAAACAAGATAAGTATGTAAAACGAATTAATCCCAATATTCCGATACCACCTGAAGTAACATTAATACATGGTATAGCAGACGAAGACATAAAGAACAGTCCTTTATTTAAGCAGATAGCACATAACTTGTATGAATGGTTGCGAGGATGCGATTTTGGAGGTTATAATTCTAGTAAATTTGATTTACCAATGCTTGCCGAAGAATTTTTAAGAGCGGGTATAAATGTTGATTTTACAGAAAGAAATATGATTGATGTACAACAAATATTTTTTAAAATGGAAAGCAGAACTTTAAGTGCTGCATATAATTTCTATTGCAATAAAAAATTAGAAAATGCACATAGTGCCGAAGCGGATATTTTGGCTACTATAGAAGTTCTTGATGCACAATTAGAAAAATATACTGAATTAGGACATGATGTACTTACATTGCATCAGTTTACCCATACCGATGAGTATGTGGATTATGCACGTAGAATTATTTTGAAAGACGGACAGCCTGTATTTAATTTTGGTAAACATAAAGGGCGTAAAGTAGAAGATATTTTTACTACAGAACCCCAATATTATGACTGGATGATGCAGGCAGATTTTGCTTTACATACCAAACAAAAAATTTCTGAAATACTAAATAAAATGAAATTGAAAAAATCAGGATTAAAAGTTTAGATTTTTTTGAAGAATTCTCTTTATTATCGTTATTTTGCCGTTTATAATTTTTTATATTTTTGGAAAAACTTGTAATAATACCAACCTATAATGAAAGGGAAAATATAGAAAAAATCATTAGAAAGGTTTTTTCTTTGCCCGGTAATTTTCATTTGCTTATAGTTGATGACGGTTCTCCGGATGGTACTGGTGAAATTGTAAACACATTGATTACAGAATTTCCTGATAGATTACATGTTCTATTCCGTAAAGGTAAATTAGGATTGGGTACGGCTTATATTACCGGTTTTAAATGGGCATTGGCAAATAATTATGAGTATATCTTTGAAATGGATGCTGATTTTTCTCATAATCCGGAAGATTTACCAAGATTATATGATGCGTGTGTAAATGGAGCTGATTTAGTTGTTGGTTCTCGTTATACAAAAAACGGTAAAGTGGTTAACTGGCCTTTTATGCGTATTTTTATTTCTAAAGGTGGTGCCTTTTATACAAAATTAATAACTTGGATGCCTGTTAATGACCCTACAGCAGGCTTTGTTTGTTATAATAATAAAGTTTTACGTTCCATTCCTTTAGATAAAGTTCATTTTATAGGTTATGCTTTTCAAATAGAAATGAAATACAGAGCTTGGAAATTAGGATTTAAAATTAAGGAAGTACCCATAACTTTTATTGACCGGAAAGAAGGGGTATCAAAAATGAGTAAAGGTATAGTGAAAGAAGCAATGTATGGAGTTTGGAAAATGAGAAATTTCCCTACTACAGAATAAGAATTTTCTCTATTTAAAATTTATGTTTTCAGCAACAACACATATTAGGGTTCGTTATGGTGAAACAGACCAAATGGGATTTTTATACTATGGTAATTATGCCTTGTATTATGAGGTAGGAAGGGCTGAAGCAATTAGGCAATTAGGCTATACTTATAAGCAGTTGGAAGAAATGGGTGTTAATATGCCTGTAATTGAGTTAAATTGTCAATTTTTTAGACCTGCATTATATGATAATTTGATTACAGTAAAAACGTTTCTTAACGAACTGCCCGAAGGACCAAGAATAACATTTCATTCTGAATTATACAACGAAGAAAATGTATTATTAAACAAAGGTATCACTACTTTGGTTTTCTACGACCCTAAAATAAAGAAAAAAATAAATATACCACCCGAATTATTTTTAAGACTAACTCCTTATTTTAAAACAGACAATGGGTAATATAGCAGCAAGTATAATAACAATAGGCGATGAGCTATTAATTGGGCAAACAATTGATACCAATTCTGCTTGGATAGCACAACGCCTTAATGAGCATGGAATTGATGTTTTGAGAAGAGTAGCTGTTGGCGATACTCGCAGTGCAATAGAAACGGCATTGGATGAGGAACTGAGTAAACATAATCTTGTTTTAATAACTGGTGGTTTAGGTCCCACTTCCGATGATATTACAAAACCGTTGTTGTGCGACTATTTTGGAGGAAAATTAGTGATTGATGAACGTGTCTTAATTCATATTAAGGAGATTTTCAGCAAAAGAAATCGCCCCATGTTAGACCGTAATTTAAAACAGAGTGAAGTACCCGATAATTGCATTGTACTTTTTAATAAGGCAGGTACTGCACCCGGTATGTGGTTTGAAAAAGATGGTAAAATAATTATCGCTATGCCAGGTGTACCTTTCGAGATGATTACAATTATGGAAGATGAGGTATTACCCAGATTTAAGAATATTTTTAAAAGTGATTCTTTAATACATAAAACAATTTTTACAGCAGGCGAGGGGGAAAGTTTTATTGCTGAAAAATTAATGGATTTAGAAGCCCAGTTACCACTGAATATCAAATTAGCTTATTTACCCGATGGCAGTATGGTAAAACTAAGACTAACGGGCAGGGGTGCTGATGAACATATTCTTGAAAATCAACTTGTCGAACTTCAAAATAAGTTTGCAGATAGATTAGGTACTATTGTTATTGCATTAAATGACTTACCTATGGCTCAAATATTAGGAAATGCATTTTTAGAAAATAAAAAAACTTTTGGTATTGCAGAAAGTTGTACCGGTGGTTATATAGGTCATTCTATTACACAAGTACCTGGTTCATCTGCTTATTTTATGGGCAGCATAGTATCGTATAGTAATGATTTAAAAGAAAGCATATTAGGAGTAAGCCATGATACAATTGTAAATTATGGTGCCGTAAGTAAAGATACAGCTATTGAAATGGTAAAAGGGGCTTTAAAAGTTTTAAATGTAGATTACGCATTGGCAACTACCGGAGTTTTAGGCCCTGATGGTGGTAATGAGTTTTTAAAAATAGGTACTGTATGGATGGCTGTTGCAGATAAAAACTCTATTAAAACTAAAGAATTTAAATTTCATTACGATAGACAAAGAAATAAATTTATGGCAGCACAAATGGGAATGCTCATGTTATGGAAATTTATTAATAATAAGTAATGAGTATTGTATTTTTAATTGGTATGCCTGCAAGTGGTAAATCTTATTGGGGAGAAAAAGTGGCACATAAAAATAATCTTCCATTTATAGATTTAGATAACTATATTGAAGAACAAGAAAAAACAACTATATCAGCTTTGTTTTCAATTTTTGGGGAAGATGTTTTTAGAGAAAAAGAAAATAAGTATTTAAAAGAAATTATATTAAATTTTAAAAATAAAAAATTATTGCTTGCATGTGGTGGTGGTTCTCCTTGCTTTTATGATAATATTGAATTAATGAATAGGGTAGGCACTGTTATATATTTAAAAATAAACTTAGCAACAATAATAATTAATATAAGCAAAGAAGATAATAAAAGTAAGCGACCATTTTTGCAAAATATTGTTTCTTTAGAAAGTTTTTTTGAAAATCAATTACAAAAGAGGAAATATTTTTACGAGCAAGCAAAATATATTGTTGAAGTAGAAAAAATGACTTTAGGTTCTCTTGGTAAATTAGTAAATTTATGTATAAACCATCTTTAAATCTAGGTGCTTTTTTTGCAGTTCTTGCTGTAATATTAGGAGCTTTTGGGGCGCATGCACTTAAAAATATATTGCCAGACGACCAACTTAAAATATTTGAAACCGGTGTAAGATACCAGTTTTATCATAGTTTTGCTTTAATAATTACCGGCATACTATATCAATTTATACCGGTAAAACAATTTAAGATAGCTGCTCTCTTGTTTTTAATTGGCATTTTGTTTTTTAGTGGCTCTTTATATGCAATGTCTATACTTACATCAAAAGGAATAAGTATAGGTATGGCAGGTATCATAACACCCATAGGCGGATTATTTTTTATTGCCGGTTGGTGCTATTTTTTATTGGGAATAAATAGCAAAAAATAATCTTTTCCCTAATTTATTGTATTATTTGCTACTTCAACACCCATTTCTTCAATAATATCTTTTTCTATTCTTAAATTATCAATAATAAATAATTGTCTTTGCATGGTGTTTTTACCCATATAATACTCCAGCAATTTTTGTATTTGGGCATCTTGGCTTATTAAAACAGGGTCTTTACGTATATCAACACCAATAAAACCTGCAAATTC
>CAIWXG010000064.1 GCA_903916555.1 uncultured Bacteroidota bacterium | reverse complement strand
TGTTGGGTAGATATAGTTAATTTATTTACACATAATAAATATGGTGAAGAAACAAAATGGGTATATATGCTGTTGTCTATGGGCTTGCCTATGTTATTTATAAATAATTATTTATGGACCATAGCATTTGCCAAAGGGCATTTAAAATTAACTTTTATAATATCTGCATTTGTTACGATTAGCAATATAGTGTTAAATATATTATTAATACCACAATTTCATGCCATTGGTGCTGCTATTGCATCTACTGTAAGTATATTTATACAATTTTTGTTATATTATATAAATGTAAAAGAAAAACAATTGAAACTATCATTATTAGAATTTATTAAAACCTTTATTATAGTTGCCGTAATAGTATGGAGTATTCAATACATTCAACTATTTTGGATTTGGAAATTATGCATAGCTTTGTTTATTTTCATTCTAATTTTAATACCCATGAAATTTTTTAAAAATATAAAATCAGTAAAATAGTTGGGATAATGAAAAAAATAAAATGGAATGCCTTTTTTATTATAAGTGTTGTAATAGTTATTGCTTATTGGCAAATTGCTTTTTTTCAACGTATTCTTTTATGGGATTCGGTTAATGCTGTGTTTCCTGCAAGATTTTATTCAAGTGAGTGTATTCGCATGGGGTTATTGCCTTTTTGGTTACCGTATCAATATACGGGAATCCCATTTTTTTCTGATCCACAGAGTTCGTGTTGGTATCCGGTAACGTGGCTTTTGTCATGTTTTGGCAGGTATAATATTGGTTTTTTAAGTATAGAATACATTTTAAGTATAATGATAGCCGGGTACGGTATGTACCAACTAACAATGGTGTGGGTAAAAGATAAACATGCTGCAATATTTGCTTCAATCTGTTATATCTGCTGCGGTGTATTTGTTGGAAATGCCGAACATTTAACAATAATAATATCAGCCACTTGGTTACCATGGCTATTTTGGTCTTATCACAGAATGGTATTTACTTATGAGGTAAAATATGCTGCTATTTTTGCTATATTAGTTTTGTTATTAGCTACTGGGGGGTATCCTGCTTTTTTGATTATTAGTTTTTATATATTTATTCTTCTTTTTGTTATTATTTTATTTAACGCAAGGTCTTGGGTAAATATCAGAAAAATTATTGGGTTGCATGTAGTTCTCATTTTACTTAGTGTTTGTTGCTGTATAATAGTCTTTTATTCGTTTTCGAAAGGTATGCTAGAAAGTACAAGGAGTGGAGGGGTTAGCTTGGAAATGGCTCTGTTATATCCCTTTTCGCCATCCTGTTTTTTGTCGTTTTTATTGCCATTTGCTAGTTTTAAGCATTTTGATATGAATGTTATTGACCCATCTATGACGAATGGTTATTTTGGATTGACCGGGTTAATATTTTTAATATTAAGTTTTTTTCAAAAGAAAGATATGAAATTCTGGGTTATTTTCGTTATATCTTTATTTTGTTTAGCATCTGCAGTAGGAAATGCATTACCAATAAGAACTTTTTTATACAATTATGTGCCTATGATGAATTTATTTAGATTCCCTTCTATATTTAGACTTCTATTTATAATTGGTTCACTATTGTTGGCAGCAGGTTCTTTTAAAAATGTAAAAGAAAATTATTTGAAGTGGAAAAAAATTATTATTTATATTATTTTAGCTTTAATTGCCGCGTATTTGCTCATTTCTATTTTATCGTTAACAAATAAACCATTAGGAAAATTAGATTGGAATAGTTTATTGTTTGATATATCTAATTTTAATGCGCATTCCAATTTTACACAGCATACTTTAATTCAGTCAATGTTCCAAATAATATTATTATGCATTTTTCTATGGTTATTAATTTATAAAATGAAATACAAACTGCACATAAAGTACATTATAATAATTTGTGTAGTTGATTTAATTTCATCTGTTCAATTTAATATGTATGGAACAATAGCTTACCATTTATGGTTAAGAGATGCGAAACAAAAATTAGCTAATTGCCCCAAAGGATTTCCATTGCCAAATAACACGAAACCTATAAATGAGAATTTTGACGAAAAATATTGGGGAGACGTTACCCCTGTGCAGGGAAATACTTTATTATTTAAAAAAGTTTTAGGAATTGACGGATACAACCCATATACATTGCAAAGATTTGACAAACTTAAAAAAAGTAAACTAATAGATTCTGTATGGTATAATCCTCCCGCATATTTTGCAAATAATATTTGTCTGCTAAATGATACTGCTAAATTAAACTTAAAGAATGATATTTGTGTTGCTGATAGCGATTTTAATTTATTACATAATAAATTTTCGCTACAAAATGTAAAAGATAGTATTTATTTTAATGAATTCGGCCCCAATAGGATGAGTTTGCATACACGTATAGACAGTGGCAGCAGAGTGTTAGTACTACAACAAAATAATCTGGACGAATGGGTTGTGGCTATTGACGGCATTCAAGCCAAATGGTTTAAAACAAATATTGCCTACATGGGTGTTTTGGTATCGAATGGGGAACATAATATAACCTATGAATATAAACCCACAAAGGTATTGCCATTGCTGCTGGTTAGTATTTCAGGCTTAGTAATTTGTTTATTTATCATACTATTTTCAAGGTTTAAAACGAGAGAAAATATTTAATACAAATATTAGTATTTGAAACATTTTAGTGAGTCTTTTAAAAATTGGTCAGTAATATCAAATACTCCGTTTTTATAATATAAGATCTGTACACTGTCTTGGGTGAAATCTGGCAATGTATTTATTGCATCTGTGTTCTGGGTTAAATAAGTGGAATCTATAAAGAATATTTTTTTACTTTTATTTTGATAAAACCAAAACAGGTTTCCACCACCTATATCCCAATTAATGTCTCCTTCAAAACCATAATCACGGTGTTGCTCCCATAGATACAATGTACTTGTATTGTATCTAATAATACCTTTTTTTATTGCTGTCTCAAAGACAGATGATGCACTTTGAGAATTTGTAATATAAAGGTTTTTGACGCCATTATAAAAGTAATTACAATCGCTAATTAAAAAACAAGCAATAAATGTTAGGAATATACTGTTTTTAATTCTGTTGTCTTTAAATTTAAAACTTGATAATGCAATTACTAACATTGTAATAAAAATGCAGAATGGCGCAAGTAGCCATCTTTGTTCCAATCTTATTGTAATTATTGCGGGAGTTAAACAAAAAACAAAAAGTAGGAACAAGACCCCAAAAGTGTAAAAATTATTTTTTTGATGTTCGTTTAAATTTTTGAATGTTCGTTTAGTTTTGACTATATATACTATTATTATAAGTAACATTATTCCCGTTAAAATTGATATTGATATTTTTTTTAATAAAGATAATGAAGTAAACAAAATGCCAAAATGAGAAGGATTGCCAGTATTTATTTGAAATATAGATAAAATGGCATCTGCAAAAAAAGACAATGACTAAACAAATGAAAAAGAAATATTCGTACCTCCTGTACCAACAAAAAATGGCATTGAATAGAAAAGTTTTTTAATTGCCACATTTATAACAACAGACGATATTATGGTGATAGCAAGTATTGATTTATGTTTTATGCTTAGCGTTTTTAATGTTGGAAAAAAAAACAGAACTAAAAAAAATAATGGATATAAAACAATATACCTTTCGTGTGTGTAAATGCTGAGATTTGCGAAAAGAATTGAGGCAAGAAAAGTATAATATGTTTTGCCTTTGCCGCAAAGTGTAAATAAAATAAAAAAGTAAGATAATAAAAAGAAAGTAAGAGCAAGTCCTTCTAAACATCCGCCACTTAATGGTTGGGAAGTAATAAAAAATGAAAATCTTGTGAGGGCATATAAAAGACTAAAAATAACAGATAATAGTGGCGAACGTAAAAAAAAATTTAAACAAAATGCAAAAATAAAAGTGTTTAAAGTTTGTATAAAAACATTAAAAAGGTAATATGCAGTAAGATTTTTTTGAAAAGTTTGAAAAATAAATTTTGAAACAAAGGCAGATACTGGGCGGAACTTACCAACATTTGTAAATAGATTGAGAATACTAGAATTCTCTTTTGCATTGGAAACATCAATAAAAGTAGAAAGATCGTCACCATTGATTACATAAGTACGACAAATTAAAAAATAAAAATAAATAACTACAGGTATCCCCAATATTAAGAAGATTAAATAATATTTATTCTTTCTATTCATTTGTTTTTCAAAATTACAATTTAATTCTGCAATTACTTATACAATTTTATTTCATGAATTTGTATATCAAAAAAACGAAATAAACAATATATAAATCTGTTTTAAAATAAAATTTAGTATAAATTTTT
>CAIWXG010000063.1 GCA_903916555.1 uncultured Bacteroidota bacterium | reverse complement strand
CGTTAACACCGCAGCTAGAATGGAACAAAATAGCGAAGCAGGTAAAATAAATATTTCGCAAACCACCTACGACCTTATTAAAAAAGACATTACCTGCATATATAGAGGTAAGGTTGAAGCCAAAAACAAAGGTGAAATGAATATGTATTTTGTAAATTTATAGGTTATAATTTGCTAGCTTTATTCCCCCACTAGTACTCGTTTCCAACGAGTATCTTACTGGTATTGCGTTTCCAAAGCATTTTATATATTATATAATAACGTTTTGTATTATTCATTT
Organism: uncultured Bacteroidota bacterium; assembly: GCA_903916555.1. Classification (GTDB taxonomy): domain Bacteria; phylum Bacteroidota; class Bacteroidia; order Chitinophagales; family Chitinophagaceae; genus CAIYTT01. The sequence continues at coordinate 6,264 of CAIWXG010000063.1, read as the reverse complement.
TCAACACAATTATGAATGACGACCTTTTTAGCTTGGTAGTATAACTTTGTTTTATGTTTAGCTATTTAATAGTATCTACCTGCAATCAATTATTGGTGTCCTTTTTAAAATTGCTGTCTTTATTAAATTTATATGTCGAATTTGAATCATTTGTTTTTTTATGAATAACCTTTTTTGTTGGTATGATAGTAGTTAATAAACGTATAGATAGCCAAGAAGCAACTATAATAAGACCTATTATAAGCCATTTGGGCTTTTGATTATTGATTGCCATAAATAAATTTAAAACTATAATAAAAAACGCTATTACTCCACTTTATTTTTTACACCCGATACAATAGGTATATTTTTTAATGTTTTTATTTGGGCAAAGCCACCTAATACATTACGTAAATTATGGTAACCATGTTTTTTTATAATAGAAGCAGCAATAACCGACCTATAACCGCCGGCACAATGTATATACAAATTATCGTTTTCGTCGAGCATAGCAATGTTTAAGGGGTCCATTAGGGTTTGTACAGGCATATTTATTGCACCTTTAATATGTCCGGCTTCAAATTCAGACTCTTTACGAACGTCCAAAACTTCTAAATGGTCATCAAAAGGCAAATCCATAGCTAATTCATCGGGTTCAATATCTATTATTAAATCAATTTTTTCGCCGCTGTTTTTCCAGAATTCAAAACCACCGTCTAAATAACCTTGTATATTATCTATACCAACACGAGCCAAACGAGTAATAGTTTCTTTTTCTTTGCCGAGTTCTGTAACTAAAATTATAGACTGTTTAAGCGGTATTATTGTACCTGCCCATTCTGCAAATCTGCCATCTAAGCCAATACTTATAGAATCGGGTACAAAGCCATTTGTAAATACGGTTGCAGCACGAGTATCAATAATCCAATCACCGTCATTAGCTCTATTTTTAAATTCATTTATAGATAATGGTAAAAGACCTTTTTCGTATATAGAATCTAAATTTTCGTAACCTTCTTTATTTATTTTAGCATTCAGCGGGAAATAAGCAGGTGGAGCTACCAAACCGGTACAAACAACTTTGATAAATTCGGCTCTGCTCATATCTTTAAGAGCATAATTAGTAGCTTTTTGCACACCAATAGTACTAAATGTTTCAGGACCTAAGTTTTTACCGCAAGAAGAGCCGGGGCCATGTGCAGGGTAAACAATAATAGTATCGGCAAGGGGTTTAATTTTTTGTTGCAGGCTGTCGTACATAATACTTGCAAGTTCTTCTTTGCTTAGGTTGCCACTAAAAAGGTCGGGACGGCCTACATCGCCAACAAAAAGAGTATCGCCCGTAAAAATACAATAAGGATTACCAGCCTCATCATGTAATAAAAAACAGGTACTTTCTAAAGTATGCCCGGGAGTATGTATTGCATTTATTTTTAAACCACCAACCTTAAATTCTTCGCCGTCAGTAGCAATATGCACTTTAAAATTGGGTTGGGCTGTTGGGCCGTAAACTATAACAGCACCCGTTTTTTGTGCTAGTTCTATATGCCCGCTAACAAAATCTGCATGAAAATGTGTTTCAAATATATATTTTATTTTTACATTGTTTTCTTCTGCCATCTTTATATAAGTATCCACATCGCGAAGGGGGTCTATAACTGCGGCTTCGTTGTTACTGTATATAAAATAAGCAGCTTCGCTAAGGCAGCTTGTATAAAGTTGTTTAATTTCCATAAAATAAAATATAATTTAAGTAAAACAAAGGTAAATAAAAGAGCTTGAGAATATAAAATAATTCTATAAATATTGTTGATAAACAAATGTTACTGCTTATTATCTTTAAACTTCCACAAATAAAAACAGGCATAGGTTCTATAAGGTTTCCAGTTCTCAGCTACTTGTTGCATTTCTTTTTTTAGTATTTTCTTATCTGTTGCATTTAAATTATATAGCTTTATCATTGTTTGTTGTATTCCTAAATCATCTAATGCAAATACATCTTCTCTGCCTAAAGTAAACATCAGTAGCATTTCAACAGACCACCTGCCTACCCCTTTTATTTGGGTTAAAAATTCAATAATCTCCTCATTTGTCCTATTTCTTATTAATGCATCGTCTGCATTTTTTTCAATCATAAAAGCGGCTACATTATGCACATAATTAGCTTTGGCATAAGAAAGACCTATGCCTCTTAGAGTTTCAATAGGTGTTTCTAATATTTGATAGGGTTGTGGTTCGCTACCATTATATAGGTTTAAAAAACGTTTAAAAATAACATCGGCAACCTTTATAGACAGTTGCTGGCTCATAATAGAAGAGCATAATCTTATAAATATATTATCTCTTTCTACTAATTGGTATGGTTCAACGGTATCAATTAGTATTTTCATTTTTTCGTCTTTGGCAAGATGTTCTTTTGCGGCAAAACTATTTTTTATATGCATCAATAAAAGTAAATTTATTTTCTGAGTTTCTAAAAATATAAAGTTTTATAACTGTTTAATAAATATTATATTTTATGTTTTAAGATTATAATCTACAAACGGTTACAATATTTTAACCAAAACACAAACTTTTAGGTTATGCAAAGTATTACATTTGTAATAATAAACGAAAATAGGAGAACAATTTCAGACCCAAATAATTTTCTAAATGTCTAAATTAATGCCATGGCTTAGATTAATTCGCTGGCAAAATTTATTAATCATTTTCCTAACTATGTTTTTGGCATGGTGGTGTGTTGTTTTACCACAAGAATATGCTTTTGAAGGCGAACCAACGTTTTTATTAAATACTTTAAATTTTCTATGTCTTTCTGCATCAACTGTTTTAATAGCAGCGGGAGGCTATGTAATAAACGATTATTTTGATATTAAAATTGACATAATAAACCGACCGGATACTGTTATAATAGGTAAAAGCATTTCGATAAAAACAGCAATTGTATTGCATACAGTATGCAATTTTATAGCCTTATTATTGGCAGCTTTTGTGGCTTGGCAGGCTCATCATTTAGAATGGGTATTGTTGCAAACATTAGGTACATTATTATTATGGTTTTATTCAACCCATTTTAAGAGGCAATATATTATAGGCAATCTTGTAGTAGCATTTGTTACCGCATCGTTGTCGGTAATTGTATTAATAGTGTATGAGCCGGTATTACAACAAGACTTTTTTATGCTTTTAAATGTAGATAGCTTTGTCAAAAATACATCTTGCTTACCTGTATGGGTTTTAATTGTATATGCATTTTTTGCGTTTATGCTTACGTGGATACGTGAAATAGTAAAAGATATGGAAGACTTTAAAGGCGATGAGGAAGAAGGTTGCAAAACGATGCCTGTTATAAAAGGACTTAAATATACTATTTACTTTATACGCATATTGTGTATTGTTACCATAATTACAATTACAATAGCATCGGTATTCTTAAAAACATACAACTATAATATAATGTATATTTACATGCAATTATTTTTAGTTTTGCCCTTAACTTTATGGACCATCTATTTTGGATTAATACCCAATAAACAAGAATATAGTTTATATAGTAAACGACTAAAAATAATAATGTTATTAGGCATCTTCTCCTTATTAATTTACCATTTTCAAATATATATTAATGCAAGCAAATAAAATTATACTCGCATCACAATCACCACGCCGTAAGCAATTAATGGAAATGGCTGAGCTGGATTTTGAAATATTGGTTGCCGATGTAGATGAAACTAACCCACCCGGAATGCCGGGAGCATTAGTACCCGAATTTCTGTCTCGTAAAAAAGCTGATGCAGTAGCCCACCTAACCGGTAATGCAATTGTGATAGCCGCAGATACAATAGTGCTGTTAGACGAACATATACTGGGCAAACCAAAAAATGCTACACATGCAATTTCTATTCTTAAACAGTTATCGGGTAGAGTACATACTGTTGTTACCGGAGTTTGTATAAAGCAAGGCGATAAAGAAATTTGTTTTTCTACCGCTACCGAAGTTCATTTTAGAACATTAAGTGACGAACAAATAAGCCACTATATAGATAAGTATAAACCCTACGACAAGGCAGGTGCTTATGCAATACAAGAATGGATAGGCGTAACAGGAATAGAAAAAATTAATGGAGATTATTATAATGTAATGGGCTTACCAATCGGTGAGCTACTAATAGCTTTAAAACAGTTTGAAAGATAAATGCATAATAAAGGTATAATATAAGGTATTTTATCCTTTATTAAATAGTTGTTTTACACTTTTTATAGATATAAACCTGAATAAAAAAATAAATCCAAACGATACAATACTAAATATCAATAATTTAAGCATCCATTGTATATTGCCTAAAATACCAAAATTAGCAATACAATAGTACAAAATAAACATAAGTATTATATAGCCAAAATGTGCCAGTAACCACTTAAAATTTACAGGTAGCTTCAATATTTTTTTTGCCATACCTACAAATATCAATGCCAATGTAGTTTGTGTAATAAGCGATGCAACTGCACCACCCAATGCTTCAAAATTATTAATTAAATAGTAATTTAACGATAGGTTTATGAGTACACCTGCAAAGGCAATTACATTCATTATTTTCAAATTTCCGTTTGCTGTTAGTAATGTAGAATAGATATACATTAAACACCATGAAGGGAAAGAAGCTATTAAAAAGGAAAAAACTTTGTCGCAATCATGCCCCTTATTTTTATAAAGTAAGTGCATAATATCACCGCTAAACAGGATACCGGATATTGCAATCATTATAGATACCGGCAACATCATATTTACACCCAATTTTACTATGGGTTGCACATCTTGCTTTTGCGACAACATTCGCCCGAATAGAGGCAGCAAAATGGTAGCAAACATAAGTCCGAACATATTTGCAACATCTAATAACCTGAATGCTGCTGCCCATATATCTGCCTGTTCTTTACCATTTACACACATACGTTCTATCATCATAGCATCGGCTCTATTATATATAGACATTTGGAAAATAAGCAATGCATAAGGAAAACTATCTTTTATTATTTTTAGAATAGTAGGTAGGTGTATAGAAAAATGCAGCTTTACTTTTGAAATGCGTTTTAAAAGTAGATAACCTACAACTGCAGAAATAAAATAACACACAATTTGTGTAATTACAAACCATTCTATTTTAAAATTTTTGGCAGTAGCTGGGTACAGTAATAAAAAGCCACATATAATAATCATCAGCAATCTGTCTGTTATAGATAATAATCCATCGGTTTTAAAGCGATGCAATGCCGATACGTTACTCCTGATAAACGATACTAAGGCGTTTAAAGATTGTATAAGCAATACACCAATCAATAGATTCAGTTCCCAGCCACGGTAGCCTATTAACCAGCCCAAACCAAATGCCAAAAACATATAAATGAGTATCAATGCGAATCTTGCTGATAACATAGCCGGAAAAAGAGTTGCCAGCTTATCAGGATTTTGAGAAATAGTACGGCTGTTATAATTGGTGATTCCAAAATCTAACACAGTCTGGAAAATAATACTAAGGCTCAATAAAGCCTGATAAGTGCCATAATCTCCCTTAGGTAAGCAATTCTGTACATTACGGTCTATTAGAAAAACCCATATAGGTTTTACTAAAATATTAACAGCTATTACAAAAAGAATATTTTTTACAAAAAAACTACGCATTTATATATTTAACGGTACAAACGAATGTAAAAGTATATTTTTGCAGCCATAAGCTATGCGTATTGCTGTAAATACTAGGTTGTTGTTAAAAGGAAAGTTGGAAGGTATCGGTTGGTTTACTTATCAAACAATAGAACGTATTGTTCGTAATCACCCGGAACACGAATTCTTTTTCTTTTTCGATAGGCCCTACGACCCCTTGTTTGTCTTTGCCCCTAATGTAACCCCCGTGGTAATTCACCCACAGGCAAGACATCCTATTTTGTTCTATATATGGTTTGAATGGAGCGTGCCTTTTATGCTTAAAAAATATAAAATAGACTTGTTTCTGTCTCCTGACAGTTATATGTCTTTAAGCACCCAAGTACCTACCTGCCTCGTTATTCACGATTTAGCATTCGAGCATTATCCCGAGCATTTTGTGTTGTCGCATCGTTTATACTGGCGGCATTATTCACCTTTGTTTGCCCGTAAAGCTACAAGAATAGCAACAGTTTCTACGTTTTCGAAACAGGATATAGTAAAATATTATGGTATTGATGCCAATAACATTGATGTAGTTTATAATGGTGCCCACGATGAATACAAACCTTTAGATGACAATG
>CAIWXG010000062.1 GCA_903916555.1 uncultured Bacteroidota bacterium | reverse complement strand
ATGTTGAAAGTATGCTTATTTTTTGCAATTCTAATGTTATTAGCAAAAACGTTTTTACTCGCCAAGCCTGATAATAAGAGGTGGTTGGGGGGAGTAATTAAAATTTGTTAATTTATTCAAAGTAATAATAAATTCATTAACTATCAAAAGAAACAATTCTGTTCTTTACATCTTTGGTTACTTTTGAAATTGTTCTAAATCATTCCGGTAAATCTATTGCAACTTCTTGTACTGCATATTTACGTATTTGTATTATGAATTATATTTATTGATATACATATAATAGCTTCGAAGGCAACAATGCATAGGCAGTGTTGCCTTCGAAGCTATCGTAGAAGAATTAAAAAGAAAATAAGTTTGTATAAAAACTTTAGAAACTTTGCTTCTTATTTTTTAATTAATTTAGGCTTCTTAAAAAATAAATGTATTTCTCCTCCTTTTGTTTGATAAGCTGATACTAATTCCCAACTTTCATTTTGCATAAGAGTTACCACCTCTATCTCATTTTTAAACTTCAACCGCTTGCTGCGGGAATCCAGTAAAGGTGTATATTGTTTTTCACTTGAGTCGCTGTATAATATATCAGCAAAATAGCTTTTAAAGCCAGGCTGATAAAAACGAACCTCAGAATATCTAGCTGTAATTTGTGCAATAGCTGGAATGGTGAAAAATGCAGTGATTAATATTAAAGTTAAATTTTTCATTCATTTAGTTTTATTTAGTTAATATTCTTTTTTTTTATCAATTTCATATTGCATCATACTATCTAATAGTTAGATAGTATGATGGATAGTTTTCTAAGATTTAAACAATTACATTCTATATTGAATTGTCAAGTTGATTAAATTAAAATTTTTTATTCTTCTCCTTTATTTTTGATCTTAGACAAAAGTGTATATGCATTTTTTATTATAATTTTCCTATTCGGCAACTCTGATAATAATTCTATAAAACCGTCATCAGAATTACCTGTTTGCACCTGTTCCATTTTAAATTTCCCATTTCCCATTTCCAAAAAAACATAGGATTTGTTTTCCCATTTTGCAATTGCTTCTTCGGGCACACAGGTTGTTTCAACTTTTTTCAATTCTATTTCTGCATTAACATACATACCTGGGAGCAAATTTTTATCGTTACCTGCTATATCGCAATGAACCTCAGTAGTTCTGTCTTTGTTTATACTGGGGTTTAGCAGATGAATTGTTGCGTTAAATTTATTTTCAGGATGTTTGTTAGTGAAAAATTTTACATTTTGTCCTACCTCCAATTCTGCTGCATCGTTTTCAAATACAGTAAGTGTAAGATGTACATTCTCCGGATTAATGCATTCAAAAAGAACATCTGTAGGTGTTACATATTTACCATTGTTTACATTTACCTTCGTTACATAACCGTTTATTGGGGAAGAAATTCTTATACTTCGCGATACATTGTTTTCATTCAGATTCAAAGGATCAATGCCTATAAGTTGTAACTTTTCTCCAAGCGATTTCAATAGAATCTGCTGCCCATAAAAATCGTTTTTTGCCTGCTGAAAAACCTTGTCGCTAGAGGTTTTAGTATCGTTCAGCTTTTGCTGTCTTACAAAATCTGTTTCCAGGAACAACAAGCGGTTTTTGCTCATTAAATACTCTTGTTGCAATTGTATATATTGCTGATCTTCGAGTATAGCCAAAGTCTGTCCTTTACGGATTTTTGCACCTTGTATTACATCAGAATTTTTAATGTACCCCCCCATTGTTACACATATAGAAACCATGTTTTGTGGTGGAGCTTCTAACATGCCACTCACTTTGAGCATCTTTTTTAACATTTTTTTTTCAATAACTCCAGTAATTACACCTGCATTTATTATCTGTTCTTGTGTTAGCTCAACTATATCAGTAGTATTGATAGTTGTTTTTTTATTAACGTTATTAACGGGATCTTTTCCAAGATTACTGCAAGAAGATAAAGCCTGTACAAAAACAAGGATTAAAACAATTTTTATTATTTTCATAATTAGTTTTTTTAATTTGTGTTTATTATTTTTTCAATTGAGAATTCCACTTCATTTAGTTTACGTAAGACTTCAAAATATTCTGCCTTCACTTCTAAAACATGATTAACCATAATTGTCCAGTTCAGATAATTTAATTCTCCAAGCTGCAATTTTCGGTTCGCATTTTCAATTATTGTTTCTGAATTGGGCAATTGAATAGCTTCGTAACTCTTTTGTACAGCTATTAGGTTTATGCGTGCATTCTGCAAATTACGCCAGTTAGCCAAAAGTTCCTGATTCTGTGAAGCCAGTTCGTCTTCATATTGCGTCTTCAATCTGTCTGCGGCTGCTATACGTGATTGTTGTGCTTTATAAAAAATTGGTATTCCCAATGCTACATTCATCCACGAAAAACGGTCTTGCTTTCCAAAATACTGTTCGGTGTTGTTTGCAATTGTCTGCCACCCAATCATTGAAGCATTATTGTAACCCAATGTAACTGTTGGAAACATCCTACTTTTTTCTAGTTTTTTAGTTTTCTCTGCTTGCATAATCAGTTCTTTTTTATATTTCAACAGCGGATTATTACTAAATTCATTTATATCAATAAATTGGGGTGTGGAGTAAATTACCGAAGTTGCAAATGGTATTTTAATATTACTAGCATTAAGTAGCAAATTAAAATGCTGTAATAAAGCATCCTTGTCGGTAGATAATTGAAGCTGTTGGTTGCTAATTTGAGCTAATTGATTCTCAACAAGAACTATCTCAGATTTGTCTATGTCTCCATTTTTGAATCTAATGTTACTTTGCACAAGAAAGGTCTTATAAATACTATCAGCATATTGTAATAATTGTTCTTTCCCATTAATTATTAGCAATGCATAAAAGGTTTGTTTTACCGCATATTTTAGTTCTGCAATCCTTTGTTGCTTATTAAATTCACTGAGTCGTATGTTGCCATTATAAATTTCTTGTTGATGTTTATAGACTGTAGGGAATTGAATAGTTTGGGAAACACCAAATTTATTATCAGATTGGATAGTATTGAATTTACCATACTCGAAATCAAACATAGTTTTATCAATATCCACTGCACCTTTTCTCACCGCTTTGTAATAGGCTACCTCGTCATCAGCAACCTTTAGTTTAAGGTTATTAATTATTGCGCTGTCAATTGCATTATTTATCGTTATACTTTCTTGTGCCTTTGCACTACCGGGCAAACAGAAAATAAGCAGTAGCATAGTGGCACTGATTATTTCTTTTTTAAGTACAATGCTCTTCTTTTCAGCAACACAATAGAGCGTAGGTAACAGAAATAAAGTTAGTAAGGTAGATAATATCAAACCTCCTATTACTACAGTTGCAAGTGGTTTTTGCACTTCACCTCCTGCCCCTGTGCTAATAGCCATAGGGATAAAACCAAGTGCAGGTACAAGGGCTGTCATTAGTATAGCTCTTAATTTTGATTTTGTAGCATGTATCACTATTCGTTTTGTGTCGTGCCAGCCCTCTTTTTTCAACTTGTTGAACTCTGACACCAGTAGTATGCCGTTTAACACAGCTACACCAAATAGGGCAATGAAACCAACCCCTGCTGAGATGCTAAATGGCATACCTCGTATCCATAATGAGAATATGCCGCCGGTAGCAGATAAAGGAATAGCGGAGTAAATAAGCAAACCTTGTTTTACCGAATTGAATGCGAAATATAGCAATAAAAATATTAGAGCCAGTGCAATAGGTACAACAATACTTAATCTGTCCTTAGCTGCATTCATATTTTCAAATGACCCGCCATATACAATTGTGTACCCTTTTGACAAATTCAGTTCGTGCTTCACCTTTTGCTGTAATTCATTTACAATCGTTTTTACATCGTGCCCGTTAATGTTAAATCCAACAATTATTCGTCTATGTGTATTTTCCCGTTGCACTTGGTTTACACCTTCTTTTTCCTCTATACCAGCTACCATAGACAAAGGTATTTGAGTACCCTGCGCCGTAGGTATTAGCAGGGATTGTATATCACCCAAGCTGCTACGAGCATCACCTGCCAGTCGTACAACTATATCAAACTTTTTCTCCTCCTCATATACTTGCCCGGCAACCTGCCCGGCAAAAGCAGTATTTACAACCTTATTCACATCGCTTACATTCAATCCGTATTTAGCCATAGCATCCCTATTGTACCTTATTACTACTTGCGGCATACCGGTAACAGTGTCCTCATAAATGTTAACTGCACCGTTAACAGACCTAATGATGTTATTAAGCTTATGTGCATAGTTGCTTAGACTGTCCAGGTTCTCTCCAAATATTTTGCATACTACATCTTGTCTTGCACCTGTCATTAGTTCGTTAAACCTCATTTGTACAGGGAACTGGAAGCCAACAGTAATACCAGGTATAGATTCCAGCGAGTGAGTCATTTTTGAACTCATTTCATCAAAAGTTTTGGCAGAAGTCCATTCCTTTTTATCCTTCAATATCACCATCATATCACCGGCCTCAAAAGGCATAGGGTCTGTAGGTATCTCTGCACTTCCTATTTTGGTTACCACTTTTTGCACTTCCGGAAACTCTTTTAACAAAATCGCAGACGCCTGTTGGGTAGCATGGATGGTATTGGTTAGGTTGCTTCCGGTCAATAATCTCGTCTCCACAGCAAAGTCTCCTTCTTCTAATTGGGGAATAAACTCACCACCCATTTTTGTAAGTATAATTACTGATACTATAAATAAGGCAATAGCACTTATAATTAGCGTTTTTGGTATTGCTAACATCTTTATGAGTATAGGTTGGTATTTTCTTTCCAACCACGCCATAAAAAGGTCTGCCAAACTTTTTGTGTGGTTTAAATTCTTACTTAGAACAAGAGATGCCATCATAGGCACATAAGTAACAGACAATAAAAATGCCCCCAGAATGGCAAAGGCAATGGTAAAAGCCATTGGTTTGAACATCTTGCCCTCAATGCCTTGTAATGATAATATTGGCAGGTAAACGATAAGTATGATCACCTGACTGAATACCGCAGACCTGATCATGAGTGTTGTGGATTTGCCTACTTCTATATCCATGTCTGCACTCGAAATTTTGCTCATTCCCCTAAAATGTTTAGAATGCATAAAACGGTGTAATATAGCTTCAACGACTATTACAGAACCTTCAACAATGAGTCCGAAGTCTATTGCCCCTAAAGACATAAGGTTGCCACCCACTCCGAATTTGTTCATCAATATAATGGCAAAAAGCATTGCCAATGGTATAACAGATGCTACAATAAGACCAGCTCTTAAATTGCCAAGAAAAAACACTAATACCAAAATAACGATTAAGGCACCTTCTGTAAGGTTAGTTTCTACGGTTGATATTGCATTATTTACCATTTTAGTCCTGTCTAGAAATGGTTCTATAACAACACCTTCCGGCATCATTTTCTGAATTTCGGCTATTCTGAGCTTCACTAATTTTATTACTTCAGATGAATTTTCTCCTTTTAACATCATTACTACTGCACCGGCTACCTCTCCTTGGTCATTGTAGGTCATAGCACCATATCTAATTGCAGAACCAAACTGCACATTAGCTAAATCTCTAATGAGAACCGGGATACCTGAAGCTGTAGTCTTAACAACAATTTTTTGGATGTCTTCTATTGTTTTAGTGAGTCCTTCGCTCCTTATGTATAGCACTGTTGGACCCTTTTCGATATAGGCACCTCCAGTATTCTCATTATTTTTTTCAAGTGCATCGAAAACATCTTTGATTGTAAGGTTGAATGCTTTTAGCTGTTCCTGCCGTACGGCAATCTCATATTGTTTTAGCTTACCACCAAAGCTGGCAACTTCTGCCACCCCGGGAGTGCCTAGAAGTTGCCTTCTCACTACCCAGTCCTGAAGTGTTCTTAGAGCCATAGCATCATACTTTCCTTCATAACCCTTTAATGGCCGTACTACGTATTGGTATATTTCCCCCAGTCCGGTAGTAACAGGTGCCATTTCAGGAGTCCCAATACCTAATGGCAAGCTTTTTGTAATTGTTTGTAGGCGCTCATTTACCTGTTGGCGACCCCAGTAAACATCTGTACCATCATTAAATACAATTGTAACTAATGATAAGCCAAACCGTGAGAAACTTCTTATTTGTTTGATTCCCGGTACGTTGCTACAAGCTTGTTCTATGGGGAAACTAATTAGTCGCTCTACATCGGGTGCTCCAAGCGACGGTGATACTGTAATTACTTGTACCTGATCGTCAGTAATATCCGGTACGGCATCTATTGGTAACCTGATTGTTTCATATAATCCCCATACAATTAAGGAGATAACAAATAGTGAAACAACCAGTTTATTCTTAATTGAAAAACTGATTATTCTTTCCAGCATGAAATTGATGTTGTTAAAAAAGCATAAAGTAATACCCTTGCAAAACAGTTAGTTTTGACAAAGTGATTTTGTGAACCCTTCTTGTTGTTTATGCTAATAGCTGTGGCGGTCGATAAAGCCTAGATATAAAAGAGGAGCGGAACTGTATCATTCCGAATAGTGGAAAGGATGATTTTGAATTGAAATTTATTTGTTCCGCAGTGAACTTTAAAAAATCGGGAGGAAGAGTTACCTCAAATGTATAATTTAAATTGAAATCCTTTAGCGGAAGCTGCTTATCTTGCTGGTGGTCATTGTCATTAATGTCATCGCCAAAATAATGCATTTGCATAAAATCACAAATATTCATTTTATGATCTCGGTGCAAATGATCTAGAAAATGAACTACAAGCAAAGGTGTTTTAGTGAATTGGTTAAGCGTAACTACATTTAATGCAGTTAATACAACTATAATATGAAGTAATACGCTTCGCATTTATTAGAACTTGGCTGTTGTCAATTTTTTAACCTACATGCAATAATCATTGCAAAGATAACTGAAAGTAGATATTAAGTTTCATTTCAATTGTATAAAGGAATAGTTTTATTTATTCTTTAACATTGATATATATTTAAATGTAGCAGCTAAAAAAATCGATTGAATACTGCAATATATAAAACACTATTAGATAATTTACATTTCTATAAAACGCATCACTGCTTTTAAATTAATACCAAAACAAATTACGTTTTATATTTTTTAACTTTTATAGGGTAGTTAAAGTGTATTAATAATGTACTTTTGCAATCTATAATTTTATATTATTTGCTTTTATAATGCTACCTATACAAGACGTTTTCCCTTTACTGCAAACTCCGTCAAAGGTTTTTATTACAACTCACCATAAACCGGATGGAGATGCAATAGGTAGTATGATGGCACTCTACCATTACTTAATAAAAAAAGGACATACAGTTACGGCAGTTTCGCCAAATGAACTTCCTGATTTTTTAGAGTGGATACCGGGAACTAAAAAAATGCTAAATTTTGAAGAACAACAGCAAGAAGCATTAACAGCATTAAAAAATGCAGATTACATTTTTGGTGTTGATTTTAATACTTTTAGCAGAACAAAATATTTAGAGCAGGCACTTACAGACGCTACCCAACCAAAGATATTAATAGACCACCACATGTTTCCATCAAATCTATGGAACTATGGCATTTCTATACCGGAAAAAAGCAGTACCTGCGAAATGGTTTATGACTTTATTAATAGAAATGGAGATAATGAATTAATAGATAAAAATATTGCTGCATGTATCTATACCGGTGTAATGACGGATACCGGAAGTTTTAGATTTGCAGTAACAACGCCTGCAGTGCATTTAATGGTTGCAGATTTAATGAGCAAAGGTCTTGACCATACTCGCGTACACGAAGAGGTAAATGACTCGTGGACAGAAGGACGTATGCGTTTTTTGGGCTATGTACTTATAGAAAGAATGGAAGTTTTTAAAGAATTAAATACTGCATTTATTTCATTGTCAAAAAAAGACTTAAATTTATTTAATATAAAAAGCGGTGATACGGAAGGTTTGGTAAATTATCCGCTAAGTATAGCAAATATAAAATTTGCAACTCTAATTACAGAGCGAAGCGATGAAGTAAGGCTATCATTTAGAAGCAAAGGTGATTTTGATGTGAATGCTTTTGCAAGAAATTATTTTGAAGGCGGCGGTCATTTTAATGCTTCAGGTGGGAAATCAAACTTAAATTTTGTAGAAACAATAGAAAAATTCAAGAAAATAATAGTAGAAGTTCATCCAAAATAAAAAAAATTAAAAACAATCAGTAATTTACAAGCCGTAAGGAAAACTTAAATATAAATTTTAAAAAAGAAAACAAACAATAGTTATGATTAAAAGAATAATACCGGTTGCGTTATTAGGTGCAGCTATTTTTGGAGCAAGCAGCTGCAAAAACGACAGTTTCAAGAAAGTGAACGGAGTTGAGTACATGATTGTTAAAGAAGTAAAAGGTAAAAAACCTGCAATGGGCGATGTAGTTGAAGTAAACTATAAACTTATTGCTGATTCTGTTGTTACGGCAACAGGTAAAACAGAAACTTTTACTGTTATAGATACAAGAAAGCAAAATATGGGTAAGCCCGTACCGGTGCCTATTGACGACAAAAACTTTAAAGGGGACATCAGAGAGGTTATTAAATTACTTTCTCCCGGTGATAGTGTTCTTATTAATGTTCCTGTTGATACACTGATGGTAGCTAATCCGGGTAAATTACCACCTTGGATGAAAAAAGGTCATAAAATAACCTTCCAAATGACAATTGCCAACATTACTACTATGGATCAGTACCAGAAAGATATGCAGGCAAAACAAGAAGAAATGAGAGCGTCTATGCAAAAAGATATGCAAGCTAAAGCTGCAGAACAAACGCCTATTGATGAAAAGATTTTGCAAGACTATTTTACAAAAAATAATTTGAAACCTTCTAAAACACCGGGTGGCGTATATTATATTATACATAAAGAAGGCACAGGTGCAACTGTTAAACCGGGACAAACTGCCAGCATTAGATATACAGGAAAAACACTTGACGGTAAAATGTTTGATTCAAACGTTGACCCTTCAAAAGGACATACCGATGCATTTAGCTTCCCTGTGGGCGAAGCAAGAGTAATACCGGGTTGGGATGACGGTGTACAGGTAATGAAAAAAGGTACAAAAGCTACATTATACATACCTTCTCCTTTGGCTTATGGCGAAAGAGGTGCAGGTGCTGATATTGCTCCCAATTCAATATTAATGTTTGATATGGAAGTAGTAAATGTAGAAGACAAACCTGCTAAGTAATTTTTTACAATAGAAAGAATTGGCCTTTATTTATAAAATAGTTGCCAATTCTTTTTATTATTAGATATTGATAATATTTAATTTTTAATCTAAAAAATAGTTCATTTATGTTTAAAATTCAAAAGATAGCAATTGCTTGCCTTCTGTTTACCGGTTTTGTTGCAACTACAAATGCACAAGAAAAAAAGACGGCTACAAACAAGAACAAAGTAATTACAGATACCAAACCTGTTTTTAAGAAACTGAATGGGGTTGAGTATTATATAGTAAGAAATATTAGCGGTAAAAAACCAGTAATTGGCGATATTGTAGAAGCTAATGTACTTGTTATAGCAGATACCATTGTTAAAGCAACTAAAAAAGCAGAAAAATTTGTTGTAGGCGATTCCAGAAAAGAAAATGGTGGTAAGCCTGTGCCAATTAAAATGGACGAAAAATCGTTTAAAGGCGACTTTAAAGAGGTTTTAAAACTTGTTTCTCCCGGCGATAGTGTTGTTATTACAGTATCTGTAGATACATTAATGAAATCGTTCCCTAACCAGCCTATGCCACCACTTATGAAAAAAGGCAGAAAAATTACTTATGAAATTTCGGTTGTTTCCATAAAACCATTGGAGGAATTCCAGAAAGAAATGCAAGCAAAACAAGCTGAAATGCAAAAACAAGAGCAAGCTAATTCAGCACAGCAAAATGGTATAGATGAAAAAATATTACTAGATTATTTTGCAAAAAACAATTTAAAACCCTTAAAAACAGAAGCCGGTGTTTATTATGTAATACACAGCGAAGGTACAGGTGCAACTGTTGCAAAAGGACAAACTGCAAGCATAAACTATACCGGCAAAACACTTGACGGTAAAATGTTTGATTCTAATACTGACCCTTCAAAAGGACATGTTGAGCCATTTAAATTTCCTGTAGGCGGTGGTAGAGTAATTAAAGGCTGGGATGATGCAGTTTTAAT
The DNA here is from genome assembly GCA_903916555.1 of uncultured Bacteroidota bacterium. Classification (GTDB taxonomy): domain Bacteria; phylum Bacteroidota; class Bacteroidia; order Chitinophagales; family Chitinophagaceae; genus CAIYTT01. The sequence continues at coordinate 14,518 of CAIWXG010000062.1, read as the reverse complement.
TATGAAAAAAGGAACTAAAGCAACTATCTACATACCGTCTTCATTAGCTTATGGTGCAAGAGGTGCTGGTGCTGATATAGGCCCTAATCAGGTTTTAATGTTTGATATGGAAGTAATGGGAGTTGAATAATATCAATATAAAATAATTTACATTTTTACTTTAGAAAGTTTAAATAAAAAATATATAGGCAGACCATATATGTTAAAATATATGGTCTGCTTATTTTTTAGGAAACGATAAAGAATATAATTATTATTTTTGAAATCAATATTGCATTTACAAATACTATATAACGAAATAAAATAATGAAAAAAATACAATTTATTGCAATTACTGTCTTCATGTTACTTTCGGTAACATGCCAAGCATCCAGAAAAAATAAGAAAAAAGATGCGGATTCTACAAAACAAGTATCGCAAACAAGTGTAGTGGTAGCCGATACGTTCACTACTTTTCCTGACGGTTTGCAATATAAAATTATAAAACATGGTACGGGTACAAGAAAGCCAATCTTTACAGACCATGTTGAAATGAATATAAGCGTACATGTAAAAGACAGTATTATTTACGATTCCAGAAAAATGTACAATAATAAACCTGTGCCACAACAAATAATGAAACCTAAAGGTAAGGGTGATATTGTAGAAGGGCTAATGATGTTAGTGGTAGGCGACAGTGCTATTTTTAGATTTCCTGCAGATTCTATGAAGAAAAATGGAGGTTCGTTGCCACCTTGGGCTAAAGAAGGAGAAATTGTAGAATACAAAATAGCTATTGTATCAATAATGAGCGAAGAAGAACTTAAAAAAGATAAAGCTGCAAAAATTGCAGCTCAAAAAGAAATAGACGAAAAATTATTACAAGACTATTTTAAAAAGAATAATATAACACCACTAAAAACTCAGTCGGGGCTTTATTACACAATTAAACACGAAGGGGATGGTGCTACTGCACAAAAAGGAAATATAATTAGTGTTTTTTATACAGGTAAGTTATTAAACGGTAACATTTTCGATACTAATCAAGATTCTACTTTTCATCACCAAGACCCCATTTCTTTTGAAATAGGAAAAGGAAAAGTGATTAAAGGTTGGGACGAAGGTATGACCTTATTGAAAAAAGGCAGTATAGCAACATTATATATCCCATCGGGCTTGGCTTATGGTCAGCAAGACAAAGGTGGCCCAATACCGGCTAACTCCATTTTATTATTTGACATTGAAGTAAAAGATATAAGAACACAGGCTGAAATGGATGAATCTTTATTACAGGAGTATATTAAGAGAAACAATATTAAAGCACAAAAAACAAGTTCGGGCTTATATTATTCTATTACCAAAAAAGGTAAAGGTGCCATTGCTGCAACCGGTGATACCGTTTTTATGAATTATATAGGTAAAACACTTAATGGTAATGTATTTGATAAAAATGTAGATTCTACTTTCAAAAACATTCGCCCGTTTAGTTTTGCATTAGGTACAGGTAAGGTAATTAAAGGCTGGGACGAAGGCATAGCATTATTAAATAAAGGCAGTAAAGCTACTTTTTATATACCTTCTGCGTTGGCTTATGGGCCTCAGTCGCCATCGAGAGCTATAGGTGCAAATGCGGTACTACTATTTGATGTAGAGTTGACAGATATAAAAAAGGCTAAATTAGTACCGAATCCGGTAAAATAGGTTCTTAATATTTAGTGCTTTAAATTTTGCACGAAAAATATTATTAAATAAAAGGAAATAAATGAAGCTGTATATAAAGATAATTAAAGTAATAACAATTGTTGTCTGTTTATTTTCTTTTTCTGTAATTAGCGCAACTGCCAAAGAGAATAATTTAGCCGGTAAGAGAATTAAACATGGTTATAGAAAATTACCCAGCGGTATTGAATATAAAATTATAAATGCTAAAGGTGGTCGTAAACCCATTGTTGATGACCATATAGAAATGCATATCCATGTGCATATTGGCGACAGTACCATTTTTGATTCGCGGAAAATGAATAATGATTTACCCGTACCTTTTAGAATTAGTGCTGCAAAATATGCAGGCGACCCCGTAGAAGGCTTCATGTTAATGGGTGCAGGCGACAGTGCGGTAATAAAAATTCCGGTAGATTCTATGATAAAAGCCGGAAATCAATTATTACCTAATATGCAGGCAGGTGATATGGTAGAATATAATGTTGTATTGCTATCTGTACTATCTGACAAGGAAAAACATATTGATGACTCGATAAAAGCTGCAAAGCAGTCTGTAGTGGATGATAAATTATTGACAGAATATTTTACCCGCAATAAAATTAAACCATTAAAAACGCCATCCGGTATGTATTATACTGTTATAAAGGACGGGGAAGGTTTAAAACCGATTATTGGTGATACGGTATCTGTAAATTATACGGGCAAATTAATTACAGGTAAAGTTTTTGATTCTAATACAGACCCGGAATACCATCATGTTGAACCTTTTAAATTTGCTGTAGGTACCGGTAGTGTAATTAAAGGCTGGGACGAAGGGCTACAGCTTATGAAAACAGGGGCAAGAGTTATATTATACATACCCTCTAATTTAGCCTATGGCAGCCAAGACAGAAGCCCCCAAATACCAGCCAACTCTATTATGATATTTGATGTAGATTTATTGAAAATTAGCAAGTAAATGTGAAGCCTAATACACAATCAATTTATCAATTATTGTTTCATATCCCTTATCAGATAGCAGCTTATATACATACAAGCCTTTAATAAAATTATCTTGCAGGTACTTTGTGTTTAGGGTGTATGTTTTTATTAAGCTAGCTTTCATATCAAAAATTTCTATTTGGTTATAGTCATTGGTTAAGAAATTAAATAGTATGTTACCGTTATTAAGTTGTGCAATTTTAATATAGTTTTCTGTTTTTATGTACTTTTCTACACTTTCTGGCACTATTACGGTATCAACTATTGTTTCAGAAAAACAATTAGTAAAAACAGTGTGTGTTATTATATGTGTGCCCATGCCAAAAGAATGGTTTGAGTTAGTGCTTGTATCATGTGTGCCATCGTCAAAAAGCCAATAATGATTACAAATAATTGGCGATGTAGAATTAAAATTGCGAAAGCTTAAAAAGCCTGTTTTTACAAAACCTGCATAAGGATAATGCCCTGTAGCTTGCCATAAGTTAATACTGTCGAAGACTACTTTGGTAGCTATTCGTTGCAAAAGTGAAGCCTCTGTGTTGCTTAAGCCATCGTAATACAAACAATTTCTTGTTGATTTATGAAATATGGATGAATAGACAACACATGACTGCAAATAAGAACCGGCAACAACCGGATGCGAACTATCAGGTGAATAAAGCCAAGGAGAATAGGCACTATCCATCATAATTTTAAATGCACTACCCACCGGTATTACATCTGCATGATTATCAGTAGCCATTTGTAAGTAGCTCTCTCTAAGCCTTTCTTGCATGCCGTCGTAAGTACAGATTACAGGGTAAGTAGTACAATTCGTAGGGTCGCCATTCGCATGTCCCCAAGTCATCATAAACATAGTTTGTGTACAGGTATCGTTTGCATGTACAAAACTGTCTAATTTTCTGGCATAAGGATAAACTTCTGTATCTACTTCTGCCGGTGGAAAAGCCGGCATCTGGCTTTGTTCTTGAATGATAACAATATCCCATTGCTGAGAAAATATTTTATTTATTGTAACAGAGTCTGTGCTATGTTGCTGTAAAGTATAACCGCCCACTGTTCTGGAATCAAATAGTAAGGTGTCGCCCATTGCATTAGCAATAGAATCTACTATAAGAGGCATATTATTAGTATATGTATAGCTGTTACCAATAAATAATACTTTTCTTGTTGTTGCACTTACAGAAATAATGAAAACAAATAGAAAAGAAAATAGAAGAATTGCGATTTTGTTTTTCATAAATTTTTTGAAACAAATATACTAAATGCTACTTATAAAAAATAGAATATAATTTAGATATAATCATTACAGCCAACTTGGCTGCGATATGGAGTTAGTATTGGTCTTATCTTAAACCCTTCTCTTCCTTATTTTTAATATAAGATAAAGCATTAAGAATGAATAGATAAGTACTAATGCAACTAGTAAATACGGATTCAGGTCTTGTAAAAAATAGACTAATGAAAGTAAAAAAACATTATCTATAAACAATATTAATACCGCTTGGGAGTGTGTAAAACCACTATCCAGCAAATAATAATGAAAATGGCTTCTATCTGCTTTTAGTGGCGATATACCTTTAGAAATACGTAGAGCAAAAACCCTTAACGCATCAAAAACAGGTAATGCTATAAGCGTAAAAAGAATTAAAACAGCACCTAATGGCGGGTGCAAAACCCTGCCTATAGTAGTATATTTTTCTGCTTCAGGGTATGCTAAAAGAAGGATAAGTGCAAAAATGAAAATATTAAAACCTAATAACATAGAACCCGTATCGCCCATGTATATTTTTGCCGGCGATTTATTATAAAACAATAAGCCCAAAGTTGCCCCGGCAATACAAAATTGTAAAATGCCTAAATAGGGTTCGTTCATAATTGCAAATAACACACCTAAAACAGAGGTATATAAGATAGCAATAACACAGGCTAAGCCATCGATACCATCAATAAAATTAAATACATTTATAAAAAAAGTGCATAAGAAGGTAGTAATACCAATACTTAACCAATAAGGTATCATATCTATACCCAAAAACCCATAAAAAGAGATAATACGGATGTCGCCAAAATAGATAATAATAAATGAAGCAGCTAATTGTGCAATTAGTTTTTTTAAGGGGCTAAGGTTTTTTAGATCATCATAAATACCGGTAAAAAACAATATTGCCGATGCTAACGGCAGATAATTTAAATAATGCGGTTGTAAAAATAGAAATAGCATTAAAAAAACCAAGTATCCTGCAAAAATCCCAATACCGCCTAAACTTGGTATCTGTGAGCCGTGAAACTTACGTATATCATCTGGTTTATCGTATATTTTATTTTTGCCGGCTAAATAAATAATACGTTTTACTATAAACAAACTTATAATGCACGATACTATTGCAGATAGTAGGTAATAAATGTATGCAGGTAAGTTTAGAATCATTTTCCTTTTAACGTTTATAGAATTCTTTTATTTTATTTACTAAAAATTACAATTACTTACTTTGCTGCATATACTGTTTGGTAAACAAATACAAATTGAAATCTTTATTTTTTATTGCAACATCCATCTCACTAATCAAGTTTCTTTTATTTATATTTTTCATTCTTTCTGCCTGTATTAGTTGCCAGCTTTTTTCTACAAGTAAGTGTATCCTTTTTTCCGGCAAATCTTTATGGGTATCTAAATAAATCTTTATAGCATTTGCAAGTTCTGCAACTCCGTCTTTTTGCGTAGCTACCGTTTTTAATACAGGTATTTCTTGCATTCCATCTGCTTTTTCGTGGGTCATCATTCGCAAATTATGGTATAGGCTTTGTGCATCAGACCTATCTGCTTTATTGACCACAAAAATATCTGCAATTTCCATAATGCCCGATTTTAGTGTTTGCACCTCATCTCCTGCCTCTGGTACTAAGGTAACAATAGTACAATCTGCAAGCCCTGCAATTTCTACTTCGCTCTGCCCTACTCCAACTGTTTCTACTACAACATAATCAAATTTTGCTTCTTTAGCCAAGTCAGTTATTTCAATAATTTTAGCACTAAGCCCACCTAAAGCCCCTCTGGAGGCAAGCGAACGTATATAGATATTAGGATTTGTATAGTACTCATTCATTCTTATTCTGTCGCCAAGTAATGCACCAAAATTAAAAGGCGAAGAAGGGTCAACTGCTATAACGGCTATTTTTTTATTTTCATGAAGCCAATAGTTCAATAAGCTACTTACCAGCGTGCTTTTACCTGCACCCGGCGGGCCTGTTACACCTATTACTTTTGTGGTGTCGGTATTACAAAGCGAATAGAGTAAGAGTTCGTAACCCGGTAATTCATTTTCTAACAAGGTAATACCCCTGGCTAAGGCACTAAAATTGCCTTGCTGTATTTGTTCATGTAGTAATTTTATCTTGTTTTGCACTAAATATAAATTCTAAACGTTTATAAAACTGTGGTAGAAATTGCAGACAAAAATAGGTTTCTAATTAATAAAATCATCAACAAATCTAATAGTGCATTATTATGCCTTATTGGTATGATTGCCGGTTTCCTGTGTTCGCGTGTATTATGCTCTATTGCTACCTTTTTATTTGGTGTAAGTATGCTTTGGGGCATTAACCCTAAACTATGGTTTAAAAATAAATGGTGGTTATTGGGTTTGGCTTGGGTAGTGTTTTATGCTTTATCTTATTTTAATAGCAGTAACAAAGCATTATGGGGTATTGCGTTACAAATAAAATTACCATTCTTACTTTTGCCATTGGCATTTTCATATATGCCTTCCTTCACACTACAACAAATACGGATATTAACAATTTCAATTGGTGTTCTGTTAGTGGCCGGTGCTTGTTATAGTGTATCTTTTTTAATAACAGATTATTATTATATAATGACGGAGTACAGGGTGTCGCACCTGTTACCCACACCTGCCCGTGGCGACCATATCCGGTTCAGTTTAGCAATAGTTCTCTATATTATATGGGCAATTTCTGTATTTAAATCGCTTGCAAATAAATATTTACAACTAATAGTAGGTGTTTGTATTGCATTGCTATTTGTTTATATACATATTCTGGCAGCAAAAAGTGGATTAGTGTCTTTATATGTTTTCGTAATTATATATAGTATCTATCTTATTTTTACAAAAAAACGAATTATTGGTTTGCTAATAGTAATATTAGTGCCTATTATAATATACATAGCCATAAATTTTATTCCTACACTTACCAAGCGTTTTAATTATATAGCTTATACATTCGAAATGTTTCAAAAAGGGGATAAAAGCGGTGATTATGGTGATATAGGTAGGCTTTACTCTTATAAAATAGCCACACAAATCATTAAACAATATCCATTTTTTGGCGTAGGTACAGGTGATATGCTGAATGAAATGAGCCTGATTTATGAAAAAGAGTATGCCGAAATACCAAAGGAAAACAGATTATTACCTCACAATCAATTTTTAATAGTTGCATTGGGTTGTGGCTTGCCGGCAATGGCTTTATTTATAATTTGGTTTTTTTATCCCTTATTGCTACTACGCAGAAACAAAGAAAGTTTTTATTTCTTTTTAGTTTGGTTTTTACTATTTATTCAGCTTATGATAGAACCGGCATTAGAAATACAATATGGTGTACTGGTATTTCTATTTTTTCTGCTTATACAAAAACAACTTTTGAGAAAATAGAGTTTGTTGCCATTATTGTTTATTTACTTGCATATAATATTACAAAAAGGATATAATAACCAATGGTTGAAGCGGGACGCTTCGACAGGACTAAGACGCTTATACCCGTGGGGACGACCGAGAGTAAAAGGCTTTAAAAAACGTCTATCCTTCACGTAAAAAATAAATACAAGCGAACGGTCGTTTTTTAACATAACATTAGCGTTTAAGGGGGGTAAATCTAATAAATTATATATAGTTTTGATTTGTCAAAAATTGAAATTATTATTATAAATTATTAAATAGTTATTTTATGGCATGGGCTCCTTCCTTTAATACTTTTTGCGACCCGGTTGCGGGGCAAACATTAAGAGCCGATACAGGTTCGGGTTCTGTTGCCGGTACGATAAACCCTTTGGCTGCAAATGCTGCCATTTATGGTGGTAATAACAATACAGTAAAATTAGCACATACTAATGCAGGTATTTTTGGTAATGGTATTACATCACAAATGCCAAATACTTTACATATAAATGGATTGTATATGAAACCGGGAACCTTTTGTTGTAATGTTGGACCTATTGCACCAGGCGGTTCTACATGTAGTGGTACTGTTTATGCAGATTTAACAACTTGCACCTTACGTATTGTATTGTAAATTTAATATATTTAAATTTGTTTTATGAGAAAATTAATTTTATTAATTTTATTACTACCTTTTAATAGTATTGCTCAAATAATAACAACTTATGCTGGTAACGGGGGTACTAGTTCGGTAACATTAGGTGATGGGGGATTAGCTACTGACGCTGTGGTTTGTAGTCCATTTGGAGTAACATTTGACAATAGTGGAAATTTAGTTGTTTCTTCATGCTGGACAGTAAGAAAAATTAATTATACAACAAATATTATTTCTACAATTGCTGGCTGTGATACCACAGCTATTAGACGTGAAGGAGTACCAGCAACTTGTACATATATAGACTCTAAAAATACGATTTTTGATAGGGACGGTAATTATTACGTTTCTGATTATGCTAATGATATAATTCAAATTGTAAATAATACTACACATATTGTTAATGTTTATGCAGGTGATGGAAGTAGTGGTTCAATAGGAGATGGTGGACCTGCTACTGCTGCTGAATTTAGTAGTGTTGCTTTTTTAGCAATAGATACAGCTAGGGGGTATTTATATATACCAGATCAAGGTAATTATGAACTTAGAAGAGTTGATTTAACTACGGGTATTATTACTACAATTGCAGGTAATGGCACAATTGGTTCGGGTGGTGATGGAGGCCCTGCTACAAACGCCCAATTTAATTTGATACAAGGTGTTTGTGTTGATCATAATGGCAATATTTTTGTAGGTGATGGAGGAAATGGTACAGTAAGAAAAATAAATATTAGTAATGGTATTATTACAAGAATTATAGGAAATGGTAGTTACGGTTTTGGCGGTGATGGTGGGCCGGCAACTAATGCAATGTTAACTAGCCCTTATAGTTTATGTTTTGACAGGAATGGGAATTTATATGTATCTGATTTGAATAATTATAGAATTAGAAAATATGATACTTCAACACATTTAATTACAACAATTGTTGGTACTGGGGTATCGGGATTTTTTGGAGATAACGGGCCTGCTACTGCAGCAAAAATTAATCATGTCACTGGAATTTGCATTGATTCAGCAAATAATTTATATATAGCAGATTGGAATAATCAACGTGTACGTAAAGTAAATTTAAATGTTAGTACAGAAACTAACAAAGCTATTTTTACAAATGAAAAATTAAGCCTTTACCCCAACCCTACAAATTCTACTTTAAGTATAAACTACAATACTACCATTAGTAATGTTTCTATATATAATCTTATAGGGCAGTTATTATATAATAATGAATATAACAATGCTAAAGTAGAGCTTTATGTTGGCGATTTAGCAAAAGGGGTATATATAATAAAGGTTAACGGGTATATAATACAAAAATTTATTAAAGAATAAAATTAGAATATAAATACAGCAATATATGAGTTTGCAACACAAGGGGCAGACAATCGTTTTTCAGGTTAGTGGTGGTATTGGTAAAACAGTAGCAAGTACTGCTGTAATTGCAGCAATAAAAAGCAATATCCTGACTCAAAAATAGTAATAATGACGGGTAACCCTGATGTTTATACCCTTAATAAAAAAGTAGATGAGGCACACCTCACTGCTTGAAGCGTCTCGCTTCGACCTACAACATTCAAGCGTCTCCTATTTTTCGGAAGCGGGACGCTTCTAATTAAATAACAGGTATATGAAATGTCAAATACCTGTTATTTATTTTACGTAACATACCTGTGCATAAGCAACTTTACCAGGCATAGGGGGCTTTAGCTTTCTTATTATAACACTAATTTTTTCACAAACCGGAAACTGTAATTTTAACTCAGTATGAATCTCAAATAGGCAAGTTTCAATTAAAAATTCAGGCTTTTGAAATACTTTAATAACAATATCATTAATTATGGTATAATCACAAAATGGAAAAGGAACTGCATCGGGTAAGAATAAATCAACGTCTATTTCAAAATTATTCCCATGTATTTGTTCTTCTTCATACAAGCCTACTAAGGCATGTAATTCTATTTTATGTAGCGATACCGTAAGCATTTAGTTTTTTATTAGTTGGGTAAAATAATAAAATACTTCGTAAATTATACCATCTAATTTTTAACTGCTTTTAAAGCTAGTCAACATTCGTTTTTCCTTAATATATAATATTCATCATTTGGCAAAGAGTCATAATATATTTTCAAATGGGCTACCTAAAAATTTTATTATAAATTAGGCTGTGGTGTATAACGCAAATATGGTTTTACAACACGTAAGCCTTTTGGAAAGTTCTTTTCAGCATCAGCAGTAGTCATCGATGGTACAACAATTACATCTTCACCTTCTTTCCAGTCAGCAGGTGTAGCTACACTGTAGTCAGCAGTTAATTGTAAAGAGTCAATTACTCTAAGCACTTCAACAAAGTTTCTGCCTGTAGAAGCAGGGTAAGTAATAATAAGTTTTACTTTTTTGTCGGGGCCAATTACAAATAAAGCCCTAACGGTAAGAGTGGCACTGGCATTGGGATGTATCATATCATACAAAGTAGCTACATTACGGTCAGCATCAGCAATAATAGGAAAAGTAACAGTGGTATGTTGTGTTTCATTAATGTCGTTAACCCAGCCATTATGCTTGTCTAACGAATCAACACTAACAGCAAGTACCTTAACGTTTCTTTTTTCAAACTCACTCATTAAATGAGAAGTTCGTCCTAATTCTGTAGTACAAACAGGTGTATAATCTGCCGGATGCGAAAACAAAATACCCCAACTATCACCTAAATATTCGTAGAAATTAATAGTCCCTACAGTAGAAATTGCATAAAAGTCGGGTGCAATATCCCCTAATCTTAAACCCATAGTTTTTTTGTTTTAAAGTTATGTAATTTTTTGCAAAAAATTACATTTTCAAACAAAATACATAGTATTTACTCATTTTATAAAACACAATAAAAACATAATTTCTACGTTTTAATCATATATGTATAAAATATTTATTGCAACATTGCTTTTTTTAAGTTTTTTTAGCTTAAATATGAATGGGCAGTCATATTACACATCTACTGAATATGGTTTTTCTGTTGGTATAAGTCAATATTTTGGAGATTTGAATGATAGCTATGGTTTAAAAACATTAAACCCTGTTTATGGCATTACATTAAAAAAGCATCTTAACCAATTTATTTCCATGAAAATAATTGGCAATATGACACATGTGGGTTATAATGATAAATATAATTCAAATCCTTATGAAAAAATGCGTAATCTTAGTTTCGAGAGTAATATTGTAGAAGGTGTATTACAAGCTGAATTTAATTTTTTTCGTTTTGCAACCGGAGACCCTTATTATCGATTTACTCCCTACTTAACAGGTGGTATAGGTGCATTTTATTATAAACCATATACATTTTATAATGGCTCTCAATATGATTTACAGCCCTTAGGTACCGAAGGGCAAAATACCGGTTATGGTCGTAAATATGACAAATATGCACTTTGTTTCCCTATTGGTATCGGTGTTAAATTCTGGTTGCTTGGTGGTCTTAATATCAGTTTGGAAATTGCAGACAGATTGACATCAACCGATTATCTGGATGATGTTAGTAATACCTATATTGGTATTACTAATTTTCCTGTCAATTCTGTTGCTTCAAAAATACAAGACAGGTCTTTAGAAATTAATGGAAATAATACTGCTTTAGGCAGACCTAATAAACAGAGGGGCAATTCAAGCACCAACGACCAGTATATGGTAGGGATATTAACTTTGTCATGGCATTTTAAAACGTATAAATGCCCTGCAAATCTAAATGACGATATGATTAGAGTTAGAAGACACTAAATAAAACTTTATATATATTTAGCAGAAAACTTATTTGTTGTAAAATAGCAGTAAATTTGCCTAATAAATATTCTAAAAAAATTAACTTCTTACATTCTTTTTATCTGTACTGAAGTTTTTATTTTACATGCAAAATAAACGTCCATACGCACTTTCTATTGCAGGCTTCGACCCATCTGCCGGTGCAGGTTTGCTTGCAGATATTAAAACATTTGAATGTAATGAAGTATATGGATTAGGAGTAGTGTCTGCCTTAACATGGCAAAATGATATTGAATTTAATAAAGTTGAGTGGATTGATACTCATAAAATAATCAGCCAAATTGAAATATTACTTAGCAGATTTGAAATAAAGTACATAAAAATTGGACTTATAGAAAATCTAAATGTGTTACAACAAATAGTGGCTTATTTACATAAAGAAATAACCGAACCCATAATAATTTTCGACCCGATATTAAAGGCAAGTGCAGGCTTTGTTTTTCATTCTATTCAAAATAATGACCTAATACAGCAACTACTTAAAGGTTTATATTGTATTACGCCTAATATTCCGGAATCCAATGCATTATTTGGTGAAGATTATTTAGAAAAAAAACTTTTAGAAATAAGTACCGATATAAATATTTATTTAAAAGGTGGTCATGCAAGAAATTCTATTGTTGAAGACCTACTTTATTCCAATAAAACAATTTTTACATTTGCAAACACACGAATAGAAGGTGGTGAAAAACATGGTAGTGGGTGCATCTTATCTGCTGCATTACTTGCGCAACTTGCTTTAGGTAATTCTTTAAATATAGCAGCACAAAAAGCAAAAGAATATACATGGCAAGCCCTTGCAAGTAACAGTTCGTTATTGGCATACCATACTAAAACAAGAACACATGAAACTAATTAATAAATTACATTATATAACTACAAGTGCAGACATGGCAGAGCAAGCCTGTAACGGGGGTGTAAAATGGATACAACTAAGACTTAAAAACGTTAGTGATGTTTATTATTATAATGTAGCAAAAGATGTACACGCAATTTGCAAAAAATACGATGCAACTTTTATTATTAACGACAACGTGCAACTGGCATTAGAACTAAAAGCAGACGGTGTGCATATAGGAAAAGAAGATACCTCGCCACAAGATGCAAGAGCAATATTAGGTAATGGTTTTATTATTGGTAGTACCGCCAACACAATAGAAGACGTTACAAAACTTTCTAAAATGCCAATAGATTATATAGGTTTAGGTCCATACAGATTTACAGATACTAAACAAAATTTAAGTCCTGTATTAGGTCTAAAAGGTTATAATGATATTTTTAATAGTACAAATTACATAAAAATGCCACCCATAATAGCAATAGGCGGTATTAGATTAGAAGATACTGTAAGTATTTTATCTACCGGTGTTTATGGTATAGCAGTATCTGGTGCAATAACTTTTGCACCAAATATTGAAGAAGCTGCAAAAAGCTTTATATTACAAATAGGCTAATTTATATAGTATATATCTAAAATGGTGATAATTAATGGTGTTAATTCTTATTATCTTTGTAAATAATAGGAATTAATTCTAAAATAAAAATGAGAAACACAGTAAGGTTCGATTGGGCATTAAAGCGATTATTGAGGAATAAAACCAACTATGGTATTTTAGAAGGCTTTTTAAGCGAATTACTTGCCGATGATATTAAAATTGAGAAAATTTTAGATAGCGAAAGTAATAAACAAACCTTCGATAATAAGCTGAACAGAGTGGACATGCTGGTGCAGAACAGCAAACTTGAAATCATTATAATAGAATTTCAGACCAATTATATGTCAGACTACCTTACAAGAATGCTGTATGGTACTTCTAAAATTATTATAGATTTTATGGATATGGGCATGAACTATGCACAGGTAAAGAAAATAATTTCTATTAATATTGTATTTTTCGACTTAGGGCATGGTTTAGATTATATATATCATGGAACCACTAATTTTGTTGGATTAAATAAACACGACATTCTTAATCTTTCTACAAATGAACAAAAAGTATATCTTACTCCGGTAATTGCAAAAGTATATCCGGAGTATTATATTATAAAAGTAAATCAGTTTAATGAACACGCCAAAAACACGGTTGATGAATGGATAAATTTCTTAAAAACAGAAGAGGTAAGTGAAAACACAATAGCCAAAGGATTGAAACAAGCCAGAGAAACACTTGATTTGTTGAAATTAACCAAAGAAGAACAATTGGACTACTATAGAGACATGAATGCTTTTCGTGATTATGAAAGTGGCATGACTTCCAATTATAGTTTAGGCGAAGAAAAGGGTATAAAAATTGGTGAAGAGAAAGAAAGAATAAAAGGTGAAGAGAAATTAAAATACTCACTTAAACAAAAGCAAATTGAAACAGCAAAAAAATGTCTTAAAAAAGGCATGAGTATGGATGAAATAATAGACTTAACAGAACTAACAGAACAAGAAATAATTGAATTAAATAATAAGTAAAACATTTATTATGATTGATAATTTAAATATTGCCGATACTCTATTCTCATCCCGTTTATTTACGGGAACAGGAAAATTCGGTAATCATTTAACAATGGAAGAAGCATTGTTGGCATCAGGTACGGAGTTAGTAACAGTTGCATTAAAGCGAATAAACCCTGACGAACAAGAAGAAGACATTTTACAGCATCTAAACCATAAACATTTAAGATTATTACCCAATACATCGGGTGT
>CAIWXG010000061.1 GCA_903916555.1 uncultured Bacteroidota bacterium | reverse complement strand
TATAACTCTAATTTATTCAAATAGACTTTACTTTAGTAATTCATTTAATTTTTCAGCTAGCTTAGTGCCATGTAAATTTATTGCTACTATTTTTCCGCTTGGGTCTATTAAAAAATTAGCAGGGATAGCTTGCACATTGTATTGCAGTGCAATTGGTGATTCCATTCTTTTTAAATCACTTACCTGCGTCCAGAGTAGCTTATCTTCAAGAATTGCTTTACTCCATTCTTCTTTTTTCTCATCTAAAGAAACACTATAAACCGTAAAGTTTTTTGAATTAAATTTGTTATAAACAGAAAGAATATTCGCATTTTCAGTTCTACATTCTTCGCACCATCCTGCCCAAAAATTTAGGAGAACATATCTTCCTCTTAAAGAAGAAAGAGCAACAAAATTACCTTCAGGCGTGGGTAAATTAATTTCAGATACTAAATCATTTACTAAAATCTCCTTATGGATTTTAGTCAATTTTACACTTTTAGATATTACTTTCAAATAATATTCAGTAAAGTCCTTAGTCATTTTAGTATTTGGAAATCTGCGAGTAAGCGTTTGTGTAAACAAATCTAAGTATTTACCTTCTGTTACCGGGTTTAAAATACGTGCAGCAAAAATTGCATTAGGCAAATAAGGAGTAGTATCGGAATAGGTTTCTATGAAGCGAGTAAAATTAACCTTCATATCCTCAAACTCTTTTTTAGCTACATTTAAAATACTATCATTACCCTTTGTTTTTAATGTATCCAATACTACACTCATAGATAAATAGTCCCTCATTTGTTCTCTATAAGCAACAATCAGTTTTTTTAGATTTTCGGATGCAGGCGAACCCAATACATTATAATTTTCAATTGTATTCCAATCGCCTATTATTTTTAGATTCCCTTTATCTATAGATAATAAAATAAATTTATGTGATTTAAAATGCAATCGATATAATCCAATTTCATTTGCAACTTCAGAGAATTCAAAATGACCGTCTTTATCAGATTTTACAGAGTCTAATATTGTTATTACATCATTGGCACTTAATTGTTCCAAAACAACATTCTGTTCCGGCATACCGGTAATATTACCTATAATAACAAAATTATTATTATCGCTTTTGCAGCTTAATAAGTAAGAAAGTACAGTAAAAAATAAGAGTAGATGTTTTATCCTCATCAAGGCAAATTTATTTGAAATAAATTTTTGGATAGCTCAAAATTAGTATGCAAAACGTCAACAAATGCCTAAAGTTTATCTTAAAAAGAAAACAACACAATAATTGGCATTTAAATCACTAAATAAGTACAATACTTATATATGAAAATGGTTCATAAAGTTTAAGCACACTTAAAATCAGAGTTATTATCCCGGAATACGTGCTATATAAGTAGCCATTTCTTTTATCTGTGCTTTTATTTGTTCATTAGCAGGCTTGGCAGCTTTGGCTTTATTAAAATATATTTTAGCACTTTTAAAATCTCTGCGTTGTATGCAAATACTTGACAACTGTAAATAAGCCTGAGCAGAATTATCAGCATCAGGCAATCCTATTTTAACAGCTTTACGTAAATGTTCTAATGCTTCTTTTGTATTCCCTTTTTTATAAGCAATTGCACCTAATTGCAAATAGGCTGTTCCTTCAAATTCTTTTTCAGGCATGCCGTTTTCAAGGCTTTTCTTTAATTGCGATTCTGCTTTATCTAAATCTTCACCAATTGCTGAAAAATTTGATTGAACCATATAATAAGAAGACCGAATGGGTTTATATAATAAATTAGGATATTTAATTTTACTAAGCACTTTCTGTGCACCTTCCATATCTCCGGTTTCAATATAGGTTTGTATCAATGTCATTGTTCCCAACATAAAATGCGCAATAACCATTAATACGGCAATCAAAAACGGTATCCAAGCCATCCACCATCCGCCATGTTTAAAACCTATTAAAAAGCCCAATAATATTAAAACAATTGCTATAGGTAAGCGGTTAAATACAATAAATCTCCTCAATGCTGCTTTGTCGAATTTCATATTTTTATTTAGTGTGCAAATATACCTTTTACAAAATCAAAATTCAAAATTCAAAATTCAAAATATGATTTCAGGTCTCAAAATATTAATGGAAGAAAACGGATAGAATGGTAAATAGTGCGAAAACTACACTTGCTACACCATTAGTAGTAGCAAATGCAATATTCACTTTACTTAAGTCATTTGGTTTTACTAAAAAGTGTTGATAGCTTAATAGCGATATATAAATAAATGTACCCAACCAATAAAGCCAATTAAAAATTTCTTTTGCCTCGATACCAGCCCAAATAACAAATGCAGCTGAAAAAACATGTATAATTATAGATAATAGCAGTGCATTTTTAGTACCCAAAGCAGCAGGTATGGAGTGTAATTGTTGGCTTTTGTCAAAAAACTCATCTTGTAAAGCATAAATAATATCGAAACCGGATACCCAAGTTAATACCGAAAAAGAAAATAGTATTGGTAATAATTTAAATTCGCCGGTTACAGCAATATAAGCTCCTATAGGTGCTAACGCCAACCCTATGCCTAATACAAAATGACATAAAGCCGTAAAACGTTTTGTATAGCTATAAAACAGAATTACAAATAATGCTACAAAAGACAAATAGAAACAAAGAATATTTATAAACCAAGTAGTAAATATAAAAAGCAAACAATTTATTATTGTGAACAATAAGGCTTGGCTAGGTTTAATGATGCCGGCAGGTATCTCTCTTTTTGCTGTTCTTGGGTTCAGTGCATCAAATGTTCTGTCTAAATATCTGTTAAATGCCATTGCTGCACTGCGTGCAAATACCATACATAGCAGCATTTTAAAAAAAAGCAGAATATTAAATGCTTGCTGCATTTTAACTATTCCAAGCACAAAGCCAATAATTGCAAAAGGTAATGCAAATAAAGTATGACTGAATTTAACAAGCGACAAATACTGTTTTACTTTATTTATAGGCGAAATTACTATGGAATCCATATTATCTTACATCTGCTTCTATACCTATTGATATAGTTTCAGGGTTTGTATTGGCGTGAATTAATATATTTTTTTGTTGCAAGCCATTACCTGCGGCAGTATATACTACATTTATTTCACCATCGCTACCCGGTGAAATTGCATCTTGTGGAAACTCAGGAACAGTGCAACCACAAGAAACGTCTGTCTTTGCTATCATTAATGGAAATTGACCTGTATTCTTAAACCTAAATGAATGTTTTACGACATTACGTACCGGTACTGCCCCAAAACTATACTTCGTTTCATAAAACTGCATAGTAGTTCTTGCCATTTCGGCTACTATTTGGTCTCTGGTTTTTAAATGTTCGGCATAAATTTCCCCCCTATAGGCTACACCGTCTCTTTCATTACTGTAAAAATAACCTTCATCACCTTTATGATTCAGCCGCCACCAATCAAAATTACTAATATGACTAACCTCTAATATAGCAATGGTAAAAACAGACAAAGTAAATATAGTAAACAATACAATTTTATATCCTTTTGATTCCGTAGCCATACATTTTGATACTTTTTTACAAAGATAATACTATATAAGATATTAAGAACAATTGATACAGAACTATAATAAAATATTCACTTTTAAAACATAAAAACCAGAGTATGGATTTAAACCCCTTTTAACTTTTTAAAAAAATAATAAATCAACTAAACGATTACCTTTGTATTATAATATATTTTTGCTTTTTACATGAAAAAATTTTTTTCTCCAATAATTCTGTTTGTATTAATTTTAATTTCAAGTTGTTCTGAAAAATTTAATACTGCTGCACCTTATAAAAACATTACTGTAATATATGGTATGCTCGACCAAAAAGATACTGCACATTATATTCGGATTCAAAAAGCCTTTTTAGACGAAAATAAAAGTGCGCTAACAATGGCTCAAACAGCAGACTCCAGTTTTTATAACAATTTAAATGTTTCAATTAAAAGATACGACTTCTCTAATAACTTATGGGATTCGATACATTTGAATCGTGTAGATTTAAATATGGAAGGTTATACCAAGCAAACAGGTACATTTTTTAATTCACCCAACTATGCTTATAAATTCAAGAATACATTAGACCCTAATTATATTTATCGTATTGTTGTTACAAATGTAGCTACCGGACAAGTTGACTCTGCCGATGCACCTATTATTAATGATAAAGACACCACTTTATTTACGTTGCAACTATTTGATGACTCTGTACGTAATGCTTATGGTATGGATTTTAGCACTACAATTCCGGGTAAAGTATTTGAAATTACCGGTTCTTATACATCGCCTTCTAATTTTTCATTTAATAACTATACTTCTCCGGTTGGGGTTTCACAATGTATCATTCGTTTCAACTGGTATGATTCTAATTCTGTAACCAAAACAAAAACACCTAATTATTATGATTATAATTTAGGTTATCAAGCCTTATCTAATGGTATTTATATAGATTTTAAAGCAAGTAATAAATATTTGTATAATGCATTATCAACAGGTATGGGCAATGCACCTGCACATACTTTCAGACTTATTGACAGATGTGACATTTTCATCTATTTAGGTTCTTACGATTACTATACCTACTACCAAATTGGCTTATCACAAGGTACCGGGCTTACAGGTAATGAAATAGAACCCACCTATACCAATATTAAGGGACAAAATGCATTAGGTTTATATACATCTCGTGGCTTTAGAAGTGGTAAAATTACATTAACACCCGCTACTTACGACTCCTTATTAATAAGCCCCATTATGGTTAATACTAACTTGATTGGTAAAGCATACCCATAATGGTGTAATTGACATCTTGCTTATTTTTTAATTTCCTTATTTTTCTTAAAAAGGATAGTCTTCTATAGTCATTTGTTATATAATGGCATTCCCTATTAATGATAGAAAAAAATGACAAAAATACATATTAACAAAAATCGCAACCATTATGACTCCATAAAATTAATCCTGTAGGGATGATATTATTGTAGT
>CAIWXG010000060.1 GCA_903916555.1 uncultured Bacteroidota bacterium | reverse complement strand
CGTACTGAAAAGATGAATAACCGAATGGGCGATTTCCAAGCAGATTTCCGTTGATCCAAACTGTACTATTATATATTTAAATTCGTTATTAGAAAACAGTTAAAATACTAACTAAAGGTAGTAATGCAGATTGTTTTTTAAAAACATAGAGTATATTGCATTAGTATTTTTCAGTAACTTATTGATATAAATTAAAATTATTATTTCAAAAATATAAGAATCAGTACAATTTGATTTTTATTAATTTTAGAGAAGAATATTGTGAGATTTAAAATATTTATATTTTTTATTATTAGTGTAGTTTTATTTAACTGCTTTTCTGCAACACATGCATTGCCCAAGCTTGTGGATGAAGAAGATTTTGAAACTACAGATACTACTCGCAGAACTACCACAGATAGTATTAGAGAAGCACATAATCGCACAGCCGACAGTATTAGAAACGTTCGTAAAAACCATACGGATAGCCTTACTAAAGCAAAAAAATATAAAGATAGTAAGCATTATAAAGATAGTGTAAGCAAAGTAAAAATTGCAAAGGCAGATCTAATAAAACAAAATAGAAACAAAGCCTTAGATTCTGTAAAAAACATACGGAATTCAACGAATTCTCAATTAGCAGATACCAGAAAAAGTAGAGCAGACAGTATAAAAACGGTACAGAAAAATAAGGCAGACAGCTTACTTAGAGTAAAAAAATACAAAGCTAGTAAACGATTTGCCGATAGTGTGGCAATAGTAAAAAGAAATCATACCGATAGTATTAAAGTTGTACAAACAAAAAACAGAGACAGTATTAGTAATTATCGTAAGCATATAATGGATAGCACAAAAACTGTGCGTAAACATATACAAGACAGTACCAAATTGGTGCGAACTAAATACATGGACAGTGTAAAATTGGTTCGAAAGATTAAAACAGACAGCTTAGCAAAAGTAAAAGCAGAAAAAGAAAGGCTTGCAAAATCTAAAGAAAAGAAAAAACAAGAGGAACTAAAACTGAAATTAGAAATTAAATTTAAAACAAAACGAGAGCAGTGGACTAATAAATCTATGTTGAAAAAAAAGTGGTCGCCACAGCGGCGATTAGTTCAAAATGCATTTACCCATTATAATTATTATTATAATGCCAATAAGAAAATGGAAGATGCATTGGTAAATATGCAACGAACGAAAAAAGAAAACTTAGATTCTTTAATCGGCCTATACCCTTTTGACCCTAATAGGGACTCCTCGCTGCTGTCGTCTGATATGGATAGTATAGTAAGAAAAGCATCGATTGGGTTGCAAATTCATGACCCACGTGTAAAATGGGCTAACGATATGTTCCTATTAATGGGAGAGGCTTATTACTATAAAGGACGATATGAAAATGCCGCCACCTCTTTTCGTTATATCATAAGTAGTGATGAGGAACAGAAAAAGAAAGACGCTCCTAAATATAGTTCTAGCAACGGTAATAAATCTAAAGAACAACCCTCTATATTAGAAGAAGAACAGAATTCAAAACTTGATTTTTTAAAACATAAATCGGTACATAATGAAGCTATTTTATGGCTTGCACGTACCTATACAGAATCAAAAAAAATTGAAAATGCAGAAATGGTTATTTCTTTATTAGAAGGAGAACCTAACCTACCCGATGATTTAATAGGACGATTAGCTGTTGAAAAAGCATTTGCTTATTTGGCAAACCAAAATTATGAAGAGGCATCAAAACAATTGGATATTGTTATTGAAGATGGGTATTTGCCTGATTATTTAAAAATGAGAGCTGCTTTTCTCAATGGTCAATTGGCACAAAACAGAGGTGATTTTGTAACCGCGATAACAAATTATGAAAAAAATTTAAGTTATTTCCCTAAAATAGAAATGGATTTTTATGCCCGAAAAAATATTGCTTATAATTCATTAATGGCAGGTAATGAAGTAGATGAGGCAATGCGACCACTTAAAAAAGTGCTAAATGATGCTAAATATGTAAATTATTATGACCAAGTGTATTATGTTTTGGGTAAGATAGCAATAAAAGCAGGCAAAACAGATGATGCTATAAAATATTTAAATAAAAGCATAAGTACACCAAAAGCGAGTAAAAAACAAAAAGCTCTATCTTTTGCGGCTTTAGGCGATGCATATTATAGTGCCTCAAAATATCCGGTTGCAAAAAATGCGTATGATAGTGCAGCAAAATATGCTACAGGTAGCTCTAAAGATACAACCGGTTTAGCTTCTATACAAAGAGGAAAAGTTTTAAATGAAATAGTAGGTCCTACAAATATCATACATGACCAAGATAGCTTAATGGCTTTGGCTCAATTAAGTAAAAGGGAACAAACGGCTGCTGTACGTAAGTATTTACACTATTTGCAACAAATAATACAAGACAGTATTGACAATGCTATGCTTGCAGGGAATACAATTACAGTAGCAGAACCGGCAAACGACAATACAGAAGCAAGCAATTGGTATTTTTCTAGCCCAACGCAGATACAACAAGGCAGTGCAGAATTTAAACGTAAATGGGGTAACCGCCCTCTTACTGACAATTGGCGACATGCAACGAACCAGAATATTGTAAGCAGCAAGCCTGATGATAATGAAGAAACAGTTGGTAACACTCCGGCTGAAGATAATGGCTTGCCAAGCGAAGAATATTTACTGAGTAGAATACCTAATAAACAGGAACAGAAAGATTTATCGAACAAAACAGTACAAAAAGCATATATACAATTGGCTAAAGCTTATTTTAAACAATTGGAAGATTATGTGCAAGCAAGTGCTACCCTAGATATATTAGATAAGAAATTCCCTAATCATAATCAAAAAGAAGAAGAATTATATTTAAGATACCAAATAGCACTTGCCCAAAATCAATTAGCAAAAGCACAAACATATAGCGACCAATTATTAGATAAGTTCCCTAAATCGGTATATGCGGATATTTTAAGACCTAAGCATAACAATAAATCGGAAGCACAGAATTCTACTGTTAAAGTTGCTGAATTTTATGAAGAAACCTATAATATGGTTTTAAAACACCAATATACCGAAGCAATGGTGCGTATAGAACTTGCTAAAAAACAATATGACAATTTATCTTTTAGCAAACGTTTTAAAGTATTGGAGGCAATGGCTTATGCCGGTGCTGGCAACTATGACAAAGCAGATTCTACATTGTTAGAATTTAATAAACAATATGGCGGCGATACACTAAGTACTTGGTCTAATTCGGTAAAAGAATATATTGCTGCTGTGCGTAAAAGTGGTTTCCCTGCTTGGTATAAGGAAACCCCTCCCGGTGAAAAAGACAATAAAATAGACGGCAAAACAGATAAAATGATTGCTAAAAATGATTCTGTAAAAAAAGTACCTAAAAGTGATATTCCTTCTTTTTATGCGTATAAACCTGCAGAAGAGCATATTTGTATTGTAGTACTGCCCGGCTTAGATGGCAGAACAGGTATATTAAAACAAAACTTAACCACATTTAATAAAACAAAATACCCGGATGCTGCTATGGAAATAAACATTGATTTTTATGGTATGCAACAAACAATAGTTGTATTAAAGAAATTTCCTAATGCGGATACCGCAAAAAAATACATGAACGACTTAAAAATAGCTGATGTATTGCACGATTATAAACCGGAAGAATATCAAGCTTTAATAATATCAAGTAATAATTACAAAAAATTATTTGCAGATAAAAAATTATTGCATTATTTGTCTTTTTACAATACTGCTTACAAATAAATTTATTAATTAATACTGTTAATAAACTTCAATAAATTGAATATAATATTATAGTTGTTTCATTTAACATCAGTTTCTTGAATATGTATAGAGAATGGTTTTTATTCTTATTTCTTAATGTCTTAGCCGAACATTCAGGAAGACCAGTGCAATATCCTATTTATCCCTATATAAATCAAGTATTACCTTAGGATATTCTATTTTAGGATAATATATATCTTTCAAGCATTTAAAACACTTACGAATGCCATCATATTCAGGTAATCTCCTTTAGGTCGCATAAAAAAACCATCTTTTTCTTATCGGGGCTATAAAATACTATAGATATATAAGGTTGAATATCTTCATTATTAATTTTAAAGATTCTCGTCAAATCAGTTACAAAAAAAGTGGACATTTTATAAAAGTAGCCACTTTTTTAGATGAATTTCCATGTATTAAAATTAGTTTATTTTTTTAAATATGTCATTTTCTATCGTCATACCATTTGTAAGATGTATAGTTTGTATGTTTAATTCTTTTGCAGTTGTTATATGTTGCGGGCTATCATCAATAAAAAGGGTATTTTCGGGTTTTAAATTATTCTCATTTAATATATACTCAAAAATGTCTTTATTAGGTTTGCGTAACCCTAAACGATGTGAGTAATATACTTTATCGAAAAAAAGACCGATAGATTGCATACCATGAGCATTAAATAGTATGTTATTAAATGCTTCTTCGTGTATGATATTGGTATTGCTTAATAAAAATAAATCGTGATGTAGTCTTAATTGTTGCAATAAACTTAATCTTACCAAGGGAAAATCGAGGAGCATTGCGTTCCAGGCTTCAATAATTTGGCTTTCAGTAATAGGTACAGGCGACCATTGTTGCATAGCAATAATAAAATCTCGTTTAGAAATTTTACCTGTTTCCAATTGGTCAAAAAGGCTTGTCTGTTTTAACTGGGTAAATAAATCATTAAAATTAGTAATACCCAAGTTTTTAAAAGCATTTTCTGTTAGCGAATAGTTTATATTTAGGATAACGCCACCTAAATCGAAAATAATATGTTTTATACCTTTTATCATAAGGCAAAAATAGTTTGAAATAGGAATAAAGAAAGCAAAAAATACTGAAAAGGAATACAATAATAAAAAAATTCTTTGATTTTATGGAAAAAGGCTTACATTTGCACTCCAAAATTGCCAATAAGGCAATGGTCCTATAGCTCAGCTGGTTAGAGCACCTGACTCATAATCAGGGGGTCCTTGGTTCAAACCCGAGTGGGACCACCCAACAGTAAAGGGTTTCAGAAGTTTTACTTTTGGAACCCTTTTTTCATTTGCATACAATTTGCACTATAAAGCTCCCAAATTTGAATGGGGAATCTCCAATTTCTGCTGAAAATATTTTCTAAATACTGGGTTAATGAACAAAAAGAGGGCTTTTGTGGTTAGGAAAAAATATCCAGAAATACCCTGTAATACATGTATAGCTTGCATTACAGGGTATTTCTGGATACAACTTTCAAAGGTTGAATGATATTGACTTGGCTCAAAGTAAATGCAAGTAAGATTTAGCTACGATACTTTCCAGCTTTTTGTCCATTAAACTAAATTTTTATGCAAAAAACAACAAAATCCCGACTTTCCTAAGTCGGGATTTTGTGTAATTTTTCTTATTCTTTCTACTATTCTTTAATCATTTTCTGTAACACTTTCTCGTTGCCACTTGTAAACTCTACCATATAAACACCTGCTGCCAATGTACTTACAGGTATGCTTACCGTCCCTTTGTCTTCTATGCCCAGAGTATTACTATACACACAAACACCGCTTATAGATAAGATACGTATGCTCGTTCGTGCTTTTGTTGCTGCACTAAAACTGATATGCACTGTTTCTGTAGCCG
>CAIWXG010000059.1 GCA_903916555.1 uncultured Bacteroidota bacterium | reverse complement strand
ATTTTTTTTAATAAAAATTTTACGCAAAACTTTTATTTAATTATTAATTTTATTGTAGGTCTTTATTTTCTTTGTTTTATTATAGGTCTTTATTTTCTTTGTTTTCTTGTGTATAAGAAAAAATAATATTTTTCAAAGTATTACATTTTTTCGTTTTCTGATGGGGTTTTAAACTTGAATTTAAAACATTTATTTTACAACACGGACATTCTACATTTTTAACATGAGTTTTGTAATAAAGTTTATGGTATTCATTTTTTTGATAAAAAGCAACAGCACCATTTTCATATTTTTTAGTTCTGTTCCGCTTTGGTTTTAAAGGTTTGTCATCGACAATTTCGTCAGTTATAATATTCATTTTTATGATAGATTCTTTGTATAATAATATATACAAAGCTTTTGAATAAAAATTTCAAACTTATAATTAAAACTTTTATTTTATAAACATACAATAATAATATAAATTAAAATAAATGAAATATTTGTATTTGACTTAAAAATAAATAATATATCAGTATAATAAGATAAAGCAAACACAAATATGATATATACAAATATTCAATTGCAATATATACTTTCACATATTCAACTTAAGCCAAAGTATTTTGAATTTGCTACCGAAAGATACATTCCGTTTAATTTAAAGTTAGATTGGGTTGGGGGTTTCACTTATTAAAAAAACAATTTCATTTATTGACAGTATTATGCTATCAATAAATTAATTTAATATAATTTTATACTTCAAGAACTTCGTCATTTAATTTATAGAATGTTCTTAGCTTGTCAAGGTTATAAATTTTGCTTCAACATTGTCTTGTATGAGTTCCCTTAATTTGGTCAAAATATATAAATGACTTGCCCATAATGTTTGAACCGATACAAAACCCTCCTAAAAGGTATTAAATAAATAATTTGCTTCATAAATATTAAGATGGTGCGCAAGGGCAAGTCGTTTTTTAGCCTTCAACTTTTCTGAAAAAAATAAAAATAAAAAAAACTTGAAAAATATTTTGGCCAATAACAAAAAGTCCAATATTACTTGCCCCACTTGCCCACATCTACCTAAAATAATAATAAAAAGGTAATATTAGGTAAGGTTTACATCTTTGACTTTATAATGTAGGTCGGGTTCAAGTGGTTTTGATGACTTGCCCATACTTGCCCCACTTGCCCGAAGACGTTGTATGACAACTATTTGAACAAGTTTTCAAATAGTTGTCATTCATATCACAGAATTAGTAACTATGGCCGGATGTAAAATATTCAATTTATATTGCGTTAAAGTTTTTTAATATTTTGTTCAAAGCACATATATACACAATAAAAAAATATGTTCAAATTACCATCAGAAGCACCCGAAACAGAAGCAACAATAATGTCAAAGGAATTGAAAAATTTCATGTTAAAATATCAAATTGAGTGTCCATATAATGCTAAATATTTATTTGATATGAACTTACAACGAATCGAGATGAAAAAATATGACTTACCAATATACTTTTGGTCATCTAGAAATAAAATTGGATATAAAATACTTTAAAATGGTTGAATATATTTTAAATCACAGAATTTATATAATTTGCTTCAGACAATTTTTATCAAATAATATGCCAGACATAATATATAAACAATAATGAGAGACATAGAATTGCATATTATATATTTACGTCAATGCTTATGGGTAGATACCGATATAATTTAAATGCGTATTGGAACCGTTAAAACTAGTCATTTATGTTCATTTTAACTTATCTTGTTTGGCAAATTTCCTATCTATCATTTTAAAAAAGTCAAACATTTCATCGGTGTCTTCCGGGTCAAAGCCATATTTAACGACAATATCTTCAATGACACAGTATGGGTCATTAACACTAAAAAATAGTTTTGCTAATTTAGTGTAAAAGCTCAACTTATTAGAAACATATTGAACTTTTGTTGTGGCGTTTTCGTTTAATACATCATTATTTGGTACGGAAATTATTGGCTTAAATGTATATTTGTGGAAGTTATTTGAATATTTTTTTTGTGTATAATTTTGAATTTTGTGTATAATTACTGTACGTCAAGAAAAAACCTATAAATTGGCACAAACCTTGTGTCGATTGTTGTTATCATCGACCGCTTCCTCCTGTCTACTACCACTACCACTACCACTGTGGTCGATGACCCTGCTTGGTAACTGTTAATAAAGAAAAGAAAATAAAGCAAAATTTTGAAACTAAAAAAATTAATGAATGGCCACAATTAGAACTACTAGGTGATTTTCATATGATTGGTACAAAAGACTGGAAAAAAAAAAGAATTTAACATTTATGGAGTGGAATAAGAAAATCCTTATATATACTAGTGTGTGTATTATACAGTATTATTGAACAATATGTGAATGGGGCATTGCACCTGTACCACTGGTGTCATACCTGAATAGTCTCATTGTTTCCGAACATGCCATGCCCCTGACCCTGACTCATTCCTGAAATAGATGTTGTTGCGACTCCGTAGCTACTGGATTGAGAATACTGTAGTATGTTGCTGACACCTCCTTCATCTCCCACATCGCTGTTACTTTTACTATTACTACTACTATTACTACCACCACCACCACCCTCTCTACTTAGGATGACCATCTGCTTCACTGGATGATGTAACGAGGTTAGGTTACTACTTTCTCTCATCATACTATCCTCTTCTGACAGGCGCTGTTGCTGTTGCTGCTGCTGCTGCTGTTGAAGGAGTTGTTGTTGGTGGTGTTGCTGGAGTAGGGCATGCACCGGAAGCTGCTGCAAGGACGGGCAGCTGCTGGAGTCAGACAGCAGCTCCAGATTGTTTCGCATCATCAT
>CAIWXG010000058.1 GCA_903916555.1 uncultured Bacteroidota bacterium | reverse complement strand
CAATTATATCGTTTCATTATTTCAATGACACAAGCATAGTTGAACCATATATACTAAGTCCTATTCAATATAATGATGGAAGTACTACAAAAATACTAACAGTGTTACCAGGTTATATACACATATTTATTTTATCTAATTCTGCAACTCTTTACAATTTAGATGAACTTCAAAATCAATGTATCAACAATCAAAATGAAGTAACCTTTATGGAGTTGGAAAATGGCATGACAATGGCATTGTTTAAAAAAATAGGTATAGATTTTTATTGAGAAATCAAAAGGCCCCAAGTTGCCAGTATTGTTTATTATAAATATATTTTATTGTTAAGCGTAGTCTCTGACCTTATCCTGCCCCAATTATGCTTGTAACCACTCTGGTCTAAGGGTCTCCCTTAGACCTAAAATGTGCAAGCGTCCGCTTGCGACTTTAGTTATTATTAAAACAAACCTTCCAGACAGCAGAAATTGGTTCTTCCAGTCCCGCCTTCGTTAGTGTTTCACAAACGAATAATATGCACTTTGTAACCACTCTGGTCTAAGGGTCTCCCTTAGACCTAAAATGTGCAAGCGTCCGCTTGCGACTTTAGTTATTAAAACAAACCTTCCAGACAGCAGAAATTGGTTCTTCCAGTCCCGCCATCGTTAGTGTTTTCACCAACGAATAATATGCACTTTGTTAACTACGTTATTAAATTATTTATGAAATGCAAGCGGTTTGCAAATGAGAATACCTACAAAGTCAAAAAAGGTATTATGTCATTTCTCTGTAGAAAAATAAATAAATTAGTAAAAAAATAATAATTTAAATTCTGTCAACAAAATTTTCAATATTTCTATAATTATGAATAATAGCTGTAATAACAATAGTCATGCTTATATCGTCTATATAAAAATGAATGCCATAAGGAAATATTTCAGTATGTATAATTCTAATATTCCTGTACCTGATTGTATAAGCTGTTGGAAAAATCTGTAATTTATTAATGGCATCAATAACAGCTATTGCAAATTTTTTCTGCAAACCGTTTAGTTGTTTTTTATACCATGCTTTAGCTTTTTTTACGTCTTGTTTTGCCTCGTCAAGGTAAATAATTTTGTAAGACATAAGTTAGTCTTCTTCTGTATTTAATTCATCAAATAATTCTTCAATGGGATGTAACCTTTCAGGATTTTCGCCAATAATTTTAAGCCTTGTATCTATTAATTGTTTTTGCCATTGTGGCAATTCTCCTTCAATAGTTTCCACATCGGGGTACTTATTTTTTATTTCATTCCAATCATTAATTGGAATTACCACCGCCATTTTATTTCCTGAATTATTAGCTATATATTGTAATGACATGATACAAAGATAGTCTATTTTTCTAAAAAAATAATATTTGCAACTTATGGTGGGATTTCCGGCAGTGTTCACCTCTTCCCATTCCGAACAGAGAAGTTAAGCCCATCCCGATAGCTTTCGGAATGGGAGAGTAGGTAGCTGTCCTATTCATTTTAAAACGCCTTTACAGTAATGTAAGGACGTTTTTTTGCGGTATACTAATATTTTTATTGTACTTTTACATAGTCTATTTAGACCAGTAGTTTATTATGACAAAACAAGAGCTTATAGCACATTGGCTTAAAACATCAGAAGTGGATGAGATAACTATGCATTACTTGTTTAAAGATGGAAGATATGCCCATTGTTTATTTTTTGGGCATTTGTATTTAGAAAAAATCTGCAAAGCACTTTGGATAAAAATAACAATGAAAATACGCCGCCATTTATACATAATTTGTTGAAATTATTGGCAGGGATAGATACTGGATTATTTGATATAGATTTTTCTTTTTTAGAAGTTTTAAATAAATACCAACTATCCGGCAGATACCCTGACTATACTTATGCTCTTCAAAAACAAACCACAAAAGAATATACAGAAAAATCTATTAATTATATAAAACAAATTAGCGAATGTTTACGAAAAAAGATTTAATGAAGTATATATCAGATTACATTT
>CAIWXG010000057.1 GCA_903916555.1 uncultured Bacteroidota bacterium | reverse complement strand
TTCTTTTGTAATACCAACAATGATTCTATCCCAATACCTATTTTTTCTAAAGTACCAATTACGTTGTCGCCCCTCTTCTTTCCAACCACAATGTTTTGTTATAAAACCATATCCTGCACTGTTATACTCAATTACGGTCCCATCAAGTCTTTCTAGGTGTAGTTCTTCAAAGGCATATCTTTCTATTGCCATAAAGGTATCAATACCATAACCCTTTCCTCTTATATCTTTATCTCCTAGTTGCAGTCCAGTAAAAGCATGATTGTTCTTCCAATCAATTTCAACAAGACTTACTGTACCGATTAGGCCAACGTCTGGCGCATCAATTGCAAACTTTTGGTTTCAATAGGCTCATCAGTTTTGACAACAGTAATTGTTGTTGGCGGAAGCACAAAAGCAGCCTTCGACTGTATTGGTAAAATTGATAATGACAAGCATATTGCCATAATACACAAATAGATTTTTTTCATTATTTTTGTTTTTAAATGTTACCTTAATTGTTTTTATATAATTTTGTTTCCTTGAATAATTCTTAATAAAACAGCAATTATTGCTATAACTAAAAGAATGTGAATTAGGCCACCGGCATTAAAGCCAATAAAACCAATTGCCCAACCAATTATCATAATAATTGCCAATAAATAAAGTAGATTTCCCATGTTTTTATTTTTTAATTTTGATTAATAATATGTTTTTTTTCTTAAAAATGAAACCCTAAACCTAAAGTTGAAACACCGGTTGAAAGGTCTATATATAGGCCGGTTTTTTTAGTTATATGGTATTCTGCGCCTACATGAATGTCTAAGTAGAAAGGTCCTGAGCCATCATTTACAGTAGTTCCTCCATAATAACCTGTTTCCCAAACTGTACTCCTAATAGCAAAACCTAATGAACCTGCCAAATAAAAATCCCATTTGGAATTTGCGTTCAGCAAATTATCGAAATAATAAAATGCTTTTACCCCAATAGGAATTACAGTTTCGCGATAGTAATAATCGCGGTATTGATAGTGAGGGTCGCCCCAGTAATTATAATTTTGGTAAGAGTAATAGCCTATAAACGGAGCTAATGTAAAATTACGAGCAATATCAAATTCATAATCTGCATGAAGCACAGGTAATGAGTGTCCTACATATCCGTAATAACCTAACCCTACACCTACATTCAGAGTATTACCATAGTATTCTTGCCTTTGTATGTGCTGTTCTTGAGCTTTAGTTATACCAGCAGCAAACAAAACTAAAATAAGGAGTAATGTGTTTATTGATAATTTCATTTTTTCATTTTAATTTATGATTGAAAATTTTAATAGCAAATTGGGTATAGGTACGTTTTTAATAGTAAAACCGGTATCCTAATGTGAACTGAACCCATTCGTTTTTATAACGAGGTGTTGAAGAAGTACCATTACCATTATTATTTTGAACATCCCAGCCTACCCTCGCTCCTAAAGAAAGATGATTGACATTAACATCGAAACCCATTACAAAACAAAGCATGTTTCTACGGATATTATCGTTTTCAAATACTTTTTCTTGTTCTATACTGGTAGTTGCATTTGTAAATACATCTTTTTGATTCAACAAATAAGAATATTGTGGACCAACAAGCAGGGTAAGAAAAGGACTAGGTTTAAAAGCGAAGAATATAGGTATATCTAAATAATTAGTAGTGCGGGTAAAATCATATTTACTACCCAAGATAGAACCAGTGGCATGAAACCCTTTTTGTGAAAAAATTAATTCAGGCTGGATACCAATATATTGCATCAAAGGAATAGTAACAAAACCACCTAACGCTAAGCCAATTTTGCTGTCAGCTTGAAAATTTTGACCTTGGGAATTATAAACATTAGAGAAATTGGCCCCTATTTTCAATCCTACAGTCATACGTTCGCGAATATATAAATTCGTTTTTCCGGGTTCGCCCAAATTTTCATGACGTTTACTGTTTTCTTGTTGCTCTCTGTTATTGTTTTCCTGTTGTCTGTTATTGTTTTCTTGTTGTCTTGTTTCGTCATTTTGTGCAAAAACGAAATTTGTTGTAGCAACAAGAGCAGTAAGCATTAAAATTATTTTTTTCATTTTTATATGTATTTGTAAGTTGTTTAGACAATATAATAACTCCTATTTATTTTCTAAATCTTTAAAATCTTGAGCTAAACCATCCATTTGTCTGTTAAAATCGGACTGAAAAGCTTCCCAGTTTTCTTTGGTTGAAGCTTTAAAATCATCCATTTTCTTTTGTAAGTCAGAGTTT
>CAIWXG010000056.1 GCA_903916555.1 uncultured Bacteroidota bacterium | reverse complement strand
TTAGTGGTAACTTCTGCATAAGCGTTACCTATTCTCCAGCGTGTTCCGGCTGTAACCGGTTTATATTTACGTAATGCCATTTTACAATGTTTGAATTTTGATTTATTAATAATTGATAGTTTCAATTATTTTTTAATCACTAAACAACTTAAAAAAAATTTATACTAAATTCTATATTTTATTAATTTACAAACAAATCAATAGTATCTCCTTGTGCAAGCGTAACAATTGCTTTTTTATAAGAAGATTTCCTACCAGCTAATAAACCTGCTTTTGTATAACGGGTTTTATTTTTTGCAGGTACAACCATTGTATTTACTTCTTCTACCTTAACTCCATAAAAATCTTCAACAGCTTTCTTAATCTCAAGTTTATTAGCAGCATGCCCTACTTGAAACGTATAGCGGGAACTCCGCTCCATCTGCCGGTTTATCTTTTCGGTAATTACCGGTCTTATTAATACTTCAGAAAGTTTCATTTCGATTAATTTGTCTCAGAATATTTTAAAACTCCAAGATATTTTATAATTAATTACTATTTTTTGTTACTACTTTTTTATAATGTTTGTGCTTCTGCACTACCACTTTCGTTTATTTCAATATCTTCAATACTCACTTCTTCTTCAACAAATCTATTTGCTGCTGATTCCGTAAATACTAACATACTTGCGTTTGTAATATCATAAGTATTAATATCACTTAATACTACTGTTTGATGATTTTGCAAATTACGTCCGCTCAAGTACACATTTGCATCATATTCAGGAAGAATAAGCATTGTTTTCCTATTGTCTCCACGTAATGCATCAATAACCATTGAAAATTCTTTTGTTTTTGGAGTTTCAATATTGAAATCTTCAACTACAACAATCTTGTTATCAATAGCTTTGTATGATAATGCACTCATTTTTGCTAAATCTTTTACCTTACGATTCAACTTAAAGGAGAAACTGTGAGGTTTAGGTCCGTTAACAGCACCACCGCCTTTATACAAAGGGTTACGAATGTTACCTTTACGAGAACCACCAGTACCTTTTTGTTTATGTAATTTCTTCGAAGAACCATGCACTTCAGCACGGGTCTTGGTTTTTGATGTACCTTGGCGTTGTGCAGCCAAATATTGTTTTACTGCTAAGTAAATACAATGATCATTGGGCTCAATTTTGAACACATCATCCGGTAAATTTACTGTGCGACCTGTGGCAGCACCTTTACTATTTAAAACGTCAACTTGCATGACTAAATTAATTCTGAATTAAAACAATAGAACCATTATGACCCGGCACAGAACCACTAACTAAAATATAATTCTGTTCGGGGAATATTTTTACAACACGTAATGCTTTTATTTTCACTCTATCCTGTCCCATTCTGCCGGCCATACGCATACCTTTAAATACTCTACTTGGGTATGAAGATGCACCAATAGAACCGGGAGCACGAGAACGGTCATGTTGTCCGTGTGTAGCCTCACCTACCCCACTGAAACCATGCCTCCTTACAACACCCTGAAAACCTTTACCTTTTGAAGTTCCTACTACACTAACTTTTTCTCCTTCAGTAAAAATTTCGCAGGTAATGCTTTCTCCTACTTGCTTATTTATTGAACAATTACGTATTTCTTTTACAACAGATTTTGGCGTAGTACTTGCCTTTGCGAAGTGATTAATAAGTGCTTTGGTTGTGCTTTTTTCTTTAGCTTCGCCATAAGCAATTTGCAGAGATTCGTAACCGTCACTATCGACAGTTTTCTTTTGAGTAACCACACAAGGTCCAGCTTCGATAATGGTACAAGCAGTTTGCTTGCCATTCGGTTCAAAAATGCTGGTCATACCAATTTTTTTACCAATAATACCTTTCATTATTATTACATTTTTACCAAATTAACAGAGATAAAATCCCCACTAACCTGAATTATGTTTAGCTAAGCGCCCGGCTCCTTTTGTGTGGTACGGGATTAGCATTGTTACAATTTATTAAAGAACTAATTTCAAACTTTCTTTTTACTTATTTCGTTTTTGAACTTTGTTACGTAAAACGAACAACTAAATTATCAAGCTTTTATTTCAACTTCTACGCCACTCGGTAAATCAAGTTTAGATAGTGCATCTACTGTACGTGAAGAAGACGTATAAATGTCTAATAAACGCTTATGTGTGCACAACTGAAATTGTTCACGCGATTTTTTGTTTACGTGCGGCGAACGTAATACTGTAAATATTTTCTTTTCTGTTGGTAATGGTATAGGCCCTGTAACCACAGCTCCTGTACTACGAACAGTTTTTACGATTTTATCAGCTGACTTATCAACTAGATTGTGATCGTAAGATTTTAATTTAATTCTAATACGTTGTGACATACTTTTTAATTCTTTCCCTGTAAAATTTGGGACTGCAAAGGTAATCAAAAAATTGAACTCAACAAATTATTTTTTAAAAAAGTTTAAATTCTTTTTATTTCGACAAATATGAGTGCAGGAAATCTATTTTTGAACACAAAAAATAGGTTACAAAAATACTACTTCTTCTCTTATGTACCAAATAATTTTATTTTTACAATAACAGCATATACCTGTACCACAAAAAAATTTATTACCAATCACAAATATATTTTTTCTACAATTAATAATATTCAAAATATTCTGTTTACCTTAGTGTACTATTTATTTAATCAAAAAATACCTATATGCAAAAATCATATTTAACTTTATTTATTCTACTTTTTCCTGTAAATTTTTGCTTCGGTCAGGCTGTTACTATAACAGCAGCCAATTTCAATCCACTATACGGAGAAGCTTTTATAACCCACAACTGCGATACAACCGGAGTTTTACAAGGTAGTTTGGGTGCAAATCAAGTATGGGATTTTACTACCCTTACTACTACATCTATAGATACAGGTGTAGGTGTGCCTTGTTTAGGTACTCCTAATTGCGCCATGTTTCCCGGCTCTACAATTGCTATTGTTAATCCTACCGCTACCATGACTACCTATCTTATTTACGATGCAACAAAGATATCGCAAAATGGTTATTATGCTTCTGCTACCCAAAATGCAACTTTTACAAATCCGATGGACGAATTGCATTATCCGTTTACCTATTTAGATAGTTTTACCGATGCTTTTGCAGGCACTCTTATTTATACGTCCAGTTCTGTTACCATTTCGGCCCAACAACACGGAACAGAAAAAGTTATATGCGATGGATATGGTATGTTGAAATTACCCGGAAGGATTGCCCCTAATGTTATTAGGGTTCACGCTTCTCAAATATATATAGACAGTACTAATCTTTTCGGCACTTCTGTTATTGATTCTTTTCAGTTCGATTCTTATGCCTGGTATGAACCCAATTTTCATACTGCCTTACTTACAGTTAGCTTTGCACACCAAATTGGGGGTTCAATATCTTCTAAAATAGTTACTTATGTTGCAAAATCTATTTTAAGTGTACCTACCATTTCTAATGCAAATAAAATAGATTTGTATCCTAATCCTGCTTCCGGTCAACTCTACTTTACTATGCCCGAGCATAATTATTCATCTTATACAATTACAAACAGTTTAGGAGCTTTTATAGCATCAAACGAGATAACAAACATTCAAACCAATATAAACATCTGTATGCTTCCTTCAGGCTTATATTTCATAACCTTTAAAGGGAAAGATACAATACAAACCATGAAGTTCTTTAAGAACTAAAAGCGTATTTTTAAATACGAAACGGGATAGATGCTATTTCTTACATATAGTAATATTGCCTATTGTATAGCCATCAACACCTACTATATGCAATAAATATAAACCTTTCGCAAGGGAATTAAATCTCAATATTTGATCTTGATTATTATTCTTTATTTCAAAATCATAAATTTGCCTTCCGGTAAAATCAAATATAGTAACGTTATCAGTTTCATGTAATCCCTTTATTGTAAATTCTTTATCAAAAGGATTAGGATATACATTTATAGATGCATTTGATGTAATTAAATTTACACCAGCAGCCGCCTCTGTAACAATTACAGCAGATGCTAAAGTTGTATCAAAACATCCGGGAGACAAAGAAATTATTTTTGCTGTAATATTATCTGTTCCCACTCCTTTGATATAAGTAGTAGTAGGGGCTGTTGAAGTATTAAAAACAATACCGTTATTATACCATGTTATAAGATAACTGCTACCCACATTTGCTACAGTTGCAGCAATTGTTACCATATTACCCTGATTAGCAAAACCCGGACCAGACAAAGTAATTGTAGGTGTAGTTAAAGAAATAACGGTAATCCCTATTTTATTAC
Organism: uncultured Bacteroidota bacterium; assembly: GCA_903916555.1. Classification (GTDB taxonomy): domain Bacteria; phylum Bacteroidota; class Bacteroidia; order Chitinophagales; family Chitinophagaceae; genus CAIYTT01. Next base: position 20,114 of record CAIWXG010000056.1, on the reverse strand, counting down.
TTGGAGCTACAGAATCGGTAAAACATGCCCCGTGTGGCAAAGTTATTATACAATTTACACTATCTCCATTTGTAGGTAAATAATTATAAGCGGATGTACTAGTACCTACATTTGTGCCATTTACCTTCCATTGGTAGGTAGCACCTGTAATACCGGGAGTTATTGCATTAAAATTTGTATATGTACCGGCACAAACCGTATCACTTATTGTAGCTATAAAAATTTCAGGAGTTCCTATCGGATTCACAGATACTACTAATGTACGGCTAGTATCGGGTAAAGTACTGTAACAAGCGGTTGTAGGCAATATTAAAATACAATTTATCTGGTCGCCGGCTGTAGGTAAATAACTATAAGATGTTACTGTATCGGTAGTAGCAATATGATTAACAGACCATAAATAATGTGCTCCTGTTATTATTGGGCTTACAATATAAGTGCCGGTAATGCCGATACACAATATAGAATCGCCACTTATGCTTATTGCCGGTGTAGATAGATTGTTTACGGTTATTGTAATTGCACCACTGTCGGGATTATTTATATAACAGCCACCCAATGGTGCTGTAACAATTACTTTTACTATGTCTCCATTTGCAGGTATATACGAATAAGCACTATCATCAGTTCCTTCATATATTCCGTTTACTTTCCATGCATAATGCAACCCTGACACAAATGAGCTAGCATTACAGCTAACAGATTGCCCAATACATAAGGTATCAAGGTTTGAAGTTAAAGCATGTAAAACACTAACTAATGGATTCACAGACATAGTAACAATACTACTGGTTACCGAATCTGTACCAGAACAGCCTGTAACACCGTGAATGGTACATGTAATATGGTCGCCACTTACAGGTGTATAACTATAAATACTATCAGTACCTGTATTCACTCCATTTACACGCCATTGGTAGGTAATACCGGTAGTTGACGTTAATGCAGTATCGCTAATAGCAGTACCTGCACAAACAGTTGTGGGTCCATAAATAGTAACATAAGGATTTACAACTACATTAATGGTATTACTGATAGCAGAATCGGGTGAATAACAATATCCGCTTGGTGCATGTACAGTGCAAGTAATATGGTCTCCATTTAGCGGAGTATAGGAAAAAGTACTTGTTCCGGAACCCCTATTTATGCTATTTACTTTCCACTGCAGTGTTGCTCCTGTAATACCGGTTGATGCAGTATAGGTTGTAGCTGTACTGCCACAAATAGTGTCAGCACCTGAAATACGAATGGTGTCGGGCAAGGTATTAATGGTATATTTTGCAAGATTTAGAAAATTATCCTGCCCACTCATGTTAGATATATTGCCGGCAACAAACATTTTATTGCCCGAGAATTCTATTGCCCTAACTGTTCCTAATGGTGCAGGATTCCAGCTTAACGGTATATTGCTTGCAGTATCTACTATGGCAAAACCATTTAAAGGAGTACCATGTATGCTTGTAAAACTGCCTGCTAAATACAAATGATTAAAATGTGGCTTTATTAATGTAACATCGCTTGATGGGTAAGGTTGCCAAGAAGATTCAACATCTATAGCCAGATTTGTTGAGGAAAGTCTTGGAGTAAACAAAGAGCCAAAATGATTAAAACTCCCACCACAGTACATATTTCCATTATATAAAGCAAGTGCTTCCGGCATACCATCTGTAGGTGGGTTCCAGGTACCAAACGTGCCTGTTGCAATATTCACAGAACCATGCAAATTACAAACAGCGGTTGCTAAGTGGTCAAAAAGCCCTGTTATATACAAATTAGTCCCATCCGATAACATATTTTGTATTTCACCCGGACTCCCTCCGTTTAAACAACTTGGATTCCATGAATTCCATGCACCGGTAGTTGCATCTACGGCAGCAAGACTTGTTCTGTATGGATAAATACTGAGATTTTGATAATTGCCTCCTACATAAACAAGCCCCGATTTGTAAATCAGATTAGAAACCCAATAGCTGTAAGGACTAATACTAGCCGAGAAACCGGGTAAAACCCCACCTGAAGCTGTATCAAATGCGGCCATCAGATTAGCAGTAACTGAATTTACATAATGAAAAGATCCACCTACATATATGGCATTGGGGCTAGTAGCAATTGCCATAACCCTGCCTCCTGCCTGGGGAGCCCAATTAGTTAAAGTATCAGCAACCATGTCAATTGCAGCCAAGCGTGTGCGGCTATATGCACCAATAGTTCTAAACTGCCCTCCGGCATATACTATCCCATTATACATTCCCAATGTATAGATGCTTTTACCCGAATAAGACTGCCAAGATGTTATTGAATCTGTGTTTAAATTAATTTGTACTAAATTGGGCTGAGCTATATCGAAGAAATAATAATCTCCACCTACATACATCTTATTTGCATTTAAAAGGATGTCGTAAGTAACATTAGTACCAAAAGCATAATACATGGGGTCAAAATTGGTAGCCGTATCTGCAATGATGCTTACCTCGGCTAGGCTGTGTCTCCAAAAAGAACCTACATGTGTAAAGGCACCTCCGATATACATAGTACTTGTATTCATAACAATTTTATTTACTGCACCATTCACTATCGGTGTCCATCCGGTAGCAAGTCCATCGATTGAATCAATTGCACCCAAATTATTTCTTGATGTTCTGCCAATAATAGTATAATTGCCACCCACATATACATTAGCACCATTAAATGCAATGGCTAGTACCGATGTACCATAACATTCCGGGTTCCAAGCCGTAGCATGTCCAATTGTAGTATCTAAAGCTGCGATTAAAGACCTTGTTGCACTACCGATATTGGTAAACTGCCCACCTACATATATTAATCCATTATTTGTTTCAAGTTCATTTACCGTATTGTTTGCATTCGGATTCCAGCTTGTTGTTATGCCACTTATAGTATTGATAGCAGCAATTCTATTTCTTGTTGTACCACCTACATGTGTAAAAGCACCACCGGCATAAAGATTATTATTGACCAATAAAAGCGTATAAACAGTATCACTTATACTAGGATTCCAAGCAGTAACTATACCGGCATTATTGATTTGGGCTATGTTATTACGCACCGAATCGCCAACCTTAGTAAAAGAACCACCGATATACCACCCACCTGCACCGTCTGCAATTGCTTTATAAACATTACTGTTTACTTTTGGCCATGTACCCCTGTGTATAGGTTGCCCTGTAAGGGTATCCACACCAATAAAGCGGCCGGTATTGCGACCTACGAAATTAAAATCGCCACCTATATATAAGGTATTTCCTTTTACCGCAGTAGCGTAAATACCACTGTCCACAATGTATTGCAGGCTTTCGTTAGCAAGTACCGGGTCGCACTGGGCTATAGCTCTTTTCGACATCAAAGTGCCGGCAAGAAAGAATAATAATATTGATAAATAAAATTTCATATAGTTTCTTTTAATAAAATATTTTTAATATGTATTTTTGATTGCAATAAATAATTTAAGTGCAACTTCAAACATTTGCTTAATATCAATAAAATGAATCATTACATCCATTCTATTCCTTCTCTAGAACTATTTTTGTTTTCATGTTCCCACCCTCATCCCAAATAAACATAAGATAAGTTCCCGGTACAAAATGTTTCATTTCAATTTTTTCTTTACTATTAGGGTTTTCAATATTTGTGCTTTCCATTATTTTTCTTCCAAGAAGGTCATAAACACAAATTCTCTCATTCGATTGCAAACCTTTTATCAAAACAAAATCGTTGAAAGGATTTGGGTAAACCTGAATGGCGGAATCTATTTCAGTTTCTTTAATGCCTACTGCTTGATATACATACACACTGTTTGAAACTGTGGTATCGTAACAGATTGAAGAAAGCGGATAAACAGTAGCTTTTATTATATCTGTACCACCGCTTTTGGTATATGTAAATATAGGGGTAGAGGTTGTACCTACTAAATACCCGTTTTTATACCAATATATTTGATACAGACTACCTGCATTTGCAACCGTTGCATTTATGGTTACCAAATTACCAAAAGCACTTGTAGCGGGGCCGTTAATACTAATAATCGGCACAATAGGTTCGCTTACATTTATGCCAATTTTATTGCTTACAGCGCTATCAGAATTATAACAGCCTGTATAAATCGTTATCTTACAATTAATAGTATCTCCATTCAAAGGTGTATAAGTATGCGTACTTCCCGTACCGGCATTTATTCCGTTTATCTTCCATATAAATGAAGGAGAAGGTACACTTGTACTTGCTATGTAGGTAGCATTATCTCCAAAACATACATTTGAAGCCCCTGTAACTGTAACCGTTGGTGTAAGTACCGGATTAACAACCATAGTTAGTCTATTACTTGTAGCTGAATCTGAAGTATAACAGCCTGTGGTGGTAATCCTATTCGTACAAGTAATTTGGTCTCCTACAGCCGGTGTATATGAAAAGGTATCGGTATTAAATCCTACATTACTGCCATTTACACGCCATTGATAATTGCTGCCGGCAATAGTAGAAGCATTGAAATGGGCAACAGCACCGGCACAAATGGAAGTAGTACCGCTAATATTTATGGTATCGGGCATTGTTTGCATTCTATATACTATAAGCATAGGATATTGATTTTGGCCACTTATTGAAGTAAACCACCCTCCTACATATAATTTATCTCCATGTATAGCCATATCATAAACTGAATCAGAGCCAGGATGTGGATTCCAACTGCTTGGAGTGTTATTTTCAACATTAACGCTACCTAATCCTTGTACCAATGTTGTTGTATCTATGTGGTCGAACCAACCGAAAATAATTTCTGTATTATAATAGGGTCTTATTAATTCCACCTCTTCATTAGGTGCCGGATTCCAAGCATCAGCAATACCGGTAACCGTACTTATTTTAGCAAGGTTACTTAGAGTATCTGCACCAACAGTGTTAAAATACCCACCTGCAAAAATTTTACCATTATTAATTAACAAATCATAAACAGTGCCGGACACATTAGGGTTCCAAGCAGTTGCCAATCCCGTAACTTTACTTACTGCGCCAAGATTATTTCGAGGTTGCCCGCCAAGCATGTAGAAATTACCGCCAAGATATATTTGGTTACTGTCTGCAGCCATAGCTTTTATACCAATAGTAAAAGTAGATGAAGGATTCCATCCAATATCGAGGCTACCGTCTGTTGCCGACACTTTAGCAACACCGCTTCTTGAATACCCACCTATTCCGGCTAAATAGCCCGCAACATATACATTACCATTGTCATAAAGTAATTTATTAACTACAGAAGGATATTCTACATTTGGTGTAAACGCTGAGTCATATTTACCTGTAAGGGGATCGGTAGCCGCAAAATAATAGGCATCGGTAAAATAAGTAGTGGAAAGTGTAGTAAAATCACCGCCTATATAAACTCTTGTTGGGCTTACCGCAATACAATTAATACCTTCAAAAGCTTCTGGGTTCCAATTTGTAATTGTGTCTGCATCCATATCAATTGCGGCACCGTTAAGCCTGTATTTACAACCCATTTCAGAAAAATCGCCTCCGGCAAACAATTTATTTCCGCTCATTCCCAAAGTATAAACCTGATCTTCACAAATGTACTTTTCCGGAAAAAAAGTCGCAGTCGGAATGTCTATAACACCTATATAATTGTCGTGCGTGAAAAGGCCCATATAACCATATCTGGAAGTGTACCCCCCACCGCCTATAAATAGTTTCGAACCGCTAAGCACCATATCGTAAAATGCATAGTAAGAAATGGTGCTTGTAGGATTGAATGGTGTTGCTAAGCCATAGAATTCATCTACTTCCCCGAACCCATTTCTAAGCTGACTGCCAATATTGTTAAAGCTTCCTAAAGCATAAACAGTTGTATCAATAAAGATAATTTTATTAACTGTTCCAGTTGCATGGGGGTCCCAAGTTGTTGCAATAGCAGTACCAGTATCTATTGAAGCAATATTGCTCCGCGGCTGTCCGCCAATATTATTAAAAGAGCCCCCAACATATATTAAATTATTATGAAAAGTAATGGTTTGCACCATACTTCCTGTTGCGTAGGCATTCCAAACATAAGCATTTCCGCTTGCAGTATCAATCGAAGCAATATAATTTCTTGCCATGCCTCCTATATTGGTGAACCAGCCCCCTACATATAATTTACTACCGTAGAATTGTATTTCATTGACAGTATTATTTGGATTTGGTGCCCACATAGATAAAATGCAGGAAGGGAAAGTCATTTTTGCCAATCTAGTTTTAGTACCCCCACAAATATGTCGAAAATTGCCACTAACATAAAGGTCTGCTCCTATTAGCAGTAACGATTTTACTAAACTATCGGGATTAGGGTTAAAGGCAGTTACATGCCCCGAAGAATCAATTTGTACCAGATTATGCCTCACTGAATCGCCTGCCTTCGAGAAACTTCCTCCTATAATCCACCCACCGATACCATCGGGTATTGCTTTGTAAACAGCCCCATTTATCTTTGGCCAAATGCTTCTATTAATAGGATGTCCATTAGCAGTATCAATGCCTATAAAATGTCCCGTATTTTGACCAATCAATGAAAAAACGCCTCCGATATACAAGGTATTATTATAAGCAGTAGTCGCTTTAACATAACCACCAAGTGGAAAAACAAACTGGTCGCTATCGTTTGCAATAATAGGATTGCACTGTGCTACTAATTTATAGGTATTTAATAAACAAAAAATAAAAAATAAAAATTTCGTAAACCTTAATTTCATAATTAAATTTTTAACATTAGAAATATAATACAACTATAAAAAAAATAGATTTCTAAATTAAAAACAAAAATAATCAAAAATATAATAGAAATACCTAAATATTTAAGGCAATAAAATTTGTTTTATTTTATTACTATATTGACTAAATTTTAAAATTTCTTCCAAATAGTAATTTAGTAAAGCATTTATTCAAAGTAATTTCAATTTTTTAATTGCAATTATATCTATTTACATATAAAAAAAATATATCTTCTTTTTAAATAAGTTCAAAAAATTATATTATTATTAACTATCTTCAATTTCGAAAATAAATACCAAAACAAGAAATAAATTAATTAACAGTTATTATTTTCATGCAAAATATTACTAAAAAAACAACGAAAAATTTATTATCAGATAACTATATAGCAGTTCATTATACATTTATTTATTTAAAAAAAAATCCTATGCTTATAAGCATTTCATGAGTCTTTTTTTTCAAAAAAATATTTGTTCTATAATATAAAATTATTACCTTTGGAATTCAAAAACTTTTTTTATGAAGAAAATAGTACTCGTTTCTTTGGCATTGTTTTGCACACTGCTATCTTTCGGTAGAACTGTTCCGTTGAACACTGCCAAGCTTACAGGTTATCATTTTTTGCAGCAAAAATTAGGCAGCGATGTTGTACCTGATGTTAATTCACTCATATTAGAATATACTTCAAGAGGAAGTACAGGCGTTTTTGGGTATTATGTTTTTAATGTAAGCCATGGCTTCGTTATGGTATCCGGCGAAGATGCAATTATGCCTATACTTGCCTATTCTACAACCAGAAACTTCAATAGTGGTCATTTACCTCCAAGTGTTTCTGCTTATATTGGCTCTTATCAAAACCAAGCAGAATTTGTTGTTACAAGAAATATTTCTGCAAGCCCTGAAGTATCTGCAAAATGGAATACTATCATCAATAATATTCCTGAAACAAGAGCAAGAACAACTGTCGTTGCTCCGCTATTAAGCAGTACTTGGAATCAGAATCCTTATTATAATGATTCTTGCCCTTATGATGGTGCTTCTAGTTCTTTATGTGTAACAGGTTGTGTAGCAACAGCAACATCGCAGGTAATGAGATTTTGGAATTGGCCAAATACCGGTACTGGTACTCACTCATATACTGCCGGAATTTATGGAACACTATCTGCTAACTTTGGTGCTACTTCTTATAATTGGAGTGCGATGCCATTAAATGTTACCAGTCCTAATGCAGCAGTAGCACAACTATTATATCATGTGGGTATTGCCGTAGATATGAGTTATGGACCGGCATCTACAGGTGGTAGCGGTGCTTATGTAGTATCTTCTTGGTCGGGAGGAACAAATTGTGCAGAATATGCATTAAAAACCTATTTCAATTATTCTACAGCTTTACAAGGTCTAAGACGTTGGGATTATTCTGATGCTGCATGGATAGCATTAATTAAAGCTGACTTAGATTTAGGACATCCTATAGTTTATGCAGGTAGCGGTAGTGCTGGTGGTCACTGCTGGGTTGTTGACGGTTATGATATTTCAAATAATTTACATTGCAATTGGGGTTGGGCAGGTGCAGGACCAGATGGTTACTATTCTATGAATGCAATGAATCCTCCGGCATTAGGAACCGGCGGTGGTGGTGGTGGTTTCGATACTCTACAAATGGCAATTGTAGGTATTGTACCTAATCTTATGCCAATAAATGGTACATTAACTGTTTGTGCAGGTTCAACTACATCTTTAAGTGATGCTACAACCGGTGGTACTTGGAGCAGTAGTGCACCGGGTACTGCTTCTGTATCAAGTTCTGGGCTTGTAACAGGTCATATTGCTGGTACTGCAACAATTTCTTATACTGTAGCGGGTAGCTCTTCTACTGCTGTTGTTACTGTAAACCCATTACCAACCGTTGCACCAATTAGTGGTGGTGGTGTATTGGTGTGTGGCGGCACTTCTCGCACGCTTACTGATGCTACAACCGGTGGTGGTTGGAGTGTTTCTTCATCAGGTATTGGTACAATAGGCAGTGGTTCAGGTATTTTCACAAGTGTTTCTGCCGGAACTGTTATCATTACTTATTCTGTTTCAAATAGTTGTGGTACAACTATTGCTACAACAACTTTAACCGTAAGTCCTGCTGTTTCTATTACATCAGCACCATCTGTAACACCTCCGGGAACTACACCATGTGCTGGTAGTACTGCATCTTATTTTGCTACAGTTTTTGGTGCTACATCTTATGTTTGGGCTGTATCAGGTACAAGTTGGAGTGGCACAAGTACTACAGGTATTCTATCTGCCGGTGTTGGTACTGGTGTTGGTCAAATAATAGTTTATGGTACTAATGCTTGCGGTAATGGTCCTGCTGATACATTACATGTTACTCCTACCGCACTTCCTACAACACCTTCTGTAACACTTTCAGGTTCTATACCTTGTACCGGTGCTTCTTCTGCAACTTATAATGCTACATCAATAGGTGCTACTTCATATAACTGGACAGTACTTGGAAGTAGTTGGACAGGTTCTAGTACTACTGCTAGTATTGTAGTTGGTCTTGGTACAGGAATAGGTACATTAATCTGTTCCGGAGTAAATGCTTGTGGTACAAGCAGTGCTACAACAACTGCACTTACAGCTTCTCCATTACCTTCAACACCTACAGTTAGTTTAGTAGGTTCTATTCCTTGTCTTGGTGCTACTTCAGCAGTTTATAATTCTACATGTTTGGGTGCTACATCTTATTCGTGGACTGTATTAGGTACCGGTTGGTCAGGTTCTAGCAGTACAAGTACTTTAAATGTAACGATAGGTAGTGGTGCAACAGGTACTATTATTTGCCATGGAATAAATACTTGTGGTGCAGGTACATCAGACACAGTTTACTTAACTCCTTCATCAGGCTTAGCAGGTGCATCAGTAATTGTTGAACCAACAAGTATTTGCGAAGGCAGTACTGCAACTTTCACTACTCCTTCAATTCCTGGTGCTACCGGTTATACTTGGATAGTTGCAGGCACAGGCTGGAGTGGCAGTAGCTCAACAAATTCAATAAACCTTACTGTAGGTACAGCACCCGCTACTATTACTGTATATGGTTATAACTCCTGTGGTCATGGTGCTTCTTATACAATAAGTGGCGTTGTACCGGTTGCCCCGCCAACATCTAATTTCTCTATTGCTAATCACGTTACTGCATATGGTGTTAATGATTTAATTACTTATACAGGTACAGGTTTATCAACTGCCTCTTATTCTTGGAACTTCGGCGGTGGCACAATTGCAACCGGTTCCGGTTCCGGTCCATATAATGTTTCATGGGCTACAACAGGCTTAAAAACAGTTTCTCTTTCAGTTACTGAAAGTGGTTGTACTTCCGGTGTTACTAGAGATACGGTATTAGTTGTTTCTACTACTGAATTAGGCGAAATGATTGCACAAAACAGTAATGTTGCAATCTATCCTAATCCTAACACTGGTATCTTTGATATTGTTTTTGGCATCACCGGTAATTATCCTGTGAGCATTAAATTAAGTGATGTTCAAGGTCGTGTAGTTTACAGCAATGAATTTGATACGATAAACAATAAATTGACTATTAATACTTCTAACTTGTCTAATGGTATCTACACTGCAACAATAGTTACAGGTGGTGCTATCTTTAATAGAAAAGTTGTAGTAAGTAAATAATATCGATTTAATTTAACTATAAAAATAGGGTGGCTAAAATTAGCCGCCCTATTTTTATTTATTGAAAGAAATTTTTAAATATCTTTTTTTGCGACCTAACCTTTATTTGCAGTTAAGTTTCTAAAAACATCTTCTAAGGTTTCCACTTGTGCTTGTAAGCTACTTATGTTTATATTTTCATTAAGTGCTATTTGCATTACTTCACGCCTTAAGCTATCCGGATTATCAGTAAATAGTTTCCACTGATTTCCATTCATGTTTTCATATTTCTTTAGATAATTAAGTTTTGATAATAGTTGAGTATCAATCGAATTTTCAAAAATAATTATCAATACATCTTGTCTTGTATTCTGTTGTTTTAAATTTTCAATAGAATCATCAGCAACAATTTTACCGCTATTTATTATAATTACTCTTTCGCACATGGCTTGTACTTCTTGCATTATATGAGTAGATAATAAAACAGTTTTTTTTCCGGCAAGTTTCTTAATTACTTCTCTTATTTCTATAATTTGATTAGGGTCTAAACCCGATGTAGGTTCGTCTAATATAAGTACTTCCGGGTCGTGAAGCATTGCCTGTGCTAAGCCTACTCTTTGCTTATAGCCTTTAGATAAGGCTCCTATTTTTTTATGTGCCTCTTTGGTTAATCCCGTTAAGGCAATCATTTCCTCAATTCTGTTTTTGGTATCTTTCCCCAATTTATGTATGTTGGCAGTAAAAGTAAGATACTCTCTTATGTACATTTCAAAATACAAAGGATTCGCCTCCGGTAAATAACCTACTCGTTTGCGTACCTCCATAGGTTGTGTTTCTACATCAAATCCACATACATTAACAATGCCGGAAGTAGGTGGTAAATAGGTAGTAATCATTTTCATGGTAGTAGATTTGCCGGCACCGTTAGGACCTAAGAAACCAACAATTTCTCCTTTCTTTAATTCAAATGATATAGTATCAACTGCTTTTTGGGTATCGTAAACCTTAGTAAGATTTGTTACTTTAATAGACATGACGCAAATTTACACAAAAAACTTGTTCTAGCCTTTATTCCCGAATTATAGGCTTTTGCAAACAAAAAATCCTGACAAAATGATTTATCAGGATTTTTTATTTGTAATAAAAAGTGAAACTATCTAATTAGTAGCATGTGGTTTATTACCTAAAAAGGCACATTGATTAAACACAGAATCTACTCGTATTGTATTTGTGGATGAATCGTAATGTGGTGTTTGTATATATTCGTATCTAAACATGCTTAATCTTGTATTGCTTTGCAGTGTAACATTATAAGACTTTTGATATAATGAATCATTCGTTGCTGGTAAGAAAATGGTCCATACTGCTTGGTTAAGTCCTACATGACCATGTAGGGTATCTAAAGGGTCTGAATGTAAAACAAATTTCACGTTTAAATTTCCACCAAAATCAGGCAAAACAAAAGCTGTATCAATAATAGCTGCTCCATTATTACAAGTTGTAAAACCAGCATAAACACCTATAAACCTACCCTGAGTCCAATTTTCGCATTGTGCACCATCGTAACCTACCGGACAGGTACAAATACCATTACCGCAAGAACCGCCATGCTGGCAATGTTGGTCTGTGCATGGGTCTTTTTCGCAAGAGGAATAAAAAACAGTAATTAATATTCCTGCTAAAAAAAATAGTGGTAGAATATAACGTTTCAAAAATTTCATAATATTATATTTGAGTGTAAATTACAACAAAAGTATTTATTTGGAAACTATTTTACTAATTTTTTTTATGAAAAAGCGTTCCAACCCTGTGCTATTAATTTATGGTTATTACCACCCTTCGATAGCATGTATGTTCCTTTCTCTTTTTCGGTAATATAACCTATTACCGAAATGTGTGCATTTGTTTTCATTAGTTCGTAATCTTCTTGTTTTATTGTAAAAAGTAGTTCGTAATCTTCGCCACCGCTTAATGCACAACTAGTTCTATCTAATAAAAACTCTAATGCCATTTTTTCGGTGTCCGGGTGAAACGGTATTTGCCCTTCATATAAAACACATCCTACATCACTGCTTTTGCAAATATGTAGTAATTCTGAGCTTAGCCCATCACTAATGTCAATCATAGAAGTAGGTGTAATATTATTTTCTTGCAACCATTCTACAATTTCTGCTCTCGGTTCTGGTTTTAATATTCTACGTATTAAATAAGATTGCTCTTCCAAATCAGGCTGTATGCCCGGGTTTTCAAGAAATATCTTTTTTTCTCTTTCCAGTAATTGTAAACCTAAATAGGCAGCCCCTAAGTTGCCCGATACGCAAATTAAATCATTAACTTTTGCTCCGCTTCTGGTTACATATTTATTGGGTGCTACTTCGCCAATAGCAGTAACGCTAATTATAAATCCTTTTTGACAACTGGATGTATCGCCTCCAATTAAATCTACATTATAATTTTGGCAGGCAGCATAAACACCTTCATAAAATTCTTCTAATGCTTCTACCGAAAACTTATTAGATATACCTATAGACATTGTAATGTGTGTAGGTGTAGCAAACATGGCATAAATATCAGACAGATTAACAGCTACTGCTTTATAACCTAAATGTTTTAGTGGGGTGTACATTAAATCGAAATGAATACCCTCTATTAATAAATCTGTTGAAACAACCATTTGTTTACCAAATTGGTCTATAACTGCTGCATCATCACCAACACTTAATAAAGTGCCTGCCTGTGTAATTTCATTATTTTTTGTAAGATGTTCAATGAGTCCGAACTCTCCAAACTCACTTATTTCGGTTCTTTCGTTTTGTTGCATATTTCTTTGTTCTAAACTGCAAAAGTAGCTGAATCTTATTGTTTAATTTATTATTAAATGCAGGTAGTAAAATTCAAAATTTACTTAATCTCATCTATAGCTTTTATTTCAATGGAAGAAAGGCTTTTTAAATATCTGCCGCCACCATAAATATCATTTGCCGACAAAACCAATATTTTTTCAGGTAGTTGATTTAAGTTTTTGTCGTTTTTCTCCGTAATTATATATACATGATTCCCAATTTCATTATTATAGATTTCATTCCACGAATAAATATTTTTATAACCATCAGCAGCAGTAAGCACAAAATAAAACTGATTGTAGTTCTTATAATTTTTAGATAGAATGCCTGTACTATCTAAAATTGTTTTTAATAACACTCCTTTCATATCTTTTGCATTTATAACAATATCGCCTTTGTGATTCTTTATATATACAGTGCCAATAGAATCTTGCTTCAATTGTAATAAATCACTCTCAGTAAATATCTTTTCTTTTGTTACTAATCCAAAGACTTTAAATTCACTTGTTTTCATGTCATTTTTTTCTTTAAGTATTATCTCCTTATGGTTAGTTTGCGGCATAGATTCAAATAATACCGGAGTACTTTTCGTTTGTGAATATGCATTAAAAGAGGTAAACATTAAAAAGATAAAAATTAGATATTTCATAAGAAAATTTATTTAAGAATATTAGTAACTGTATTAAAGTATATTAGAAAAAATCCTGAAAGGATGATATTATTATAGTAGAATTATTCTAATTTTCGCTACTCAACTTTATAATAATATCATCCCTGTTGGGATTAAAAAGCAATTTAATACTATTTTTTTTCAAATCTGTATAGTAAACAATATATTTATTATTTTATCTGCCTTCTGCATAAGTATATAGCAAAAATTCCGAAAACAAAATTAGGTAACCACACTGCAAGAAAAGGACTAAAATTTGACTTAGTAGCAAATGTAGTAGATGTTTGCAAAAACATAATATATACTGCACTTATCACTATGCCTAAAGCCAAATGAAAACCGCTGCCACCTCTTATTTTTTTACTTGCAATACAGACACCTATTATTGTTAATATTAAACCTGCAAAGGGTTGGGCACTACGTCGTTCTTTTTCTACAAAATAAAAATTTAGATTTTCTCTTCCTCTGGTTTGTTCTGTATTTATGTATTTAATTAATTGCGGTGTAGTTAACGCTTCCTTTATTGCTTCATTTTTTTCTAAATCTGAGGGTACAAAAGCATATTTCATATCCATAGCACTTACTGTACGTACATTTTCCTGAAACGTATCGTTTGTGCGGATGGTTACATTATGTAAATGCCATATCTTTAAGGCAGTATCATAGTTTACCCAGTCTGCCATAAGTTTTTCGGACAATAAAGTACCTTTAATTTTTTCGCATGTAAAATGGTTACCTGTATTACTTATAAAATTATAGCTTTGCATATATATATAATTATCTTTACCTATACCTAAATGCACATTTTCGCCGGGAGCTAAAAAATTACCAAAATTACCATCATTAATATATTTGTCTTCAAATGCAACCCTATTTTTATTGGCTACCGGTATCACCCAATGATTTGCTACAAAAGATACTAAGCAAAGTAAACCACCTCCTATAAAATATGGTCGTAAAAAACGCTGAAAAGAAACGCCCGACGAAAGCATGGCTATAATCTCTGATTTATAAGCAAGCTTTGAAGTAAAAAAAATGGTAGAAATAAATATAAATAAAGGAAATAGTAATGCAGTAATATGGGGTACAAAATCCATATAATAATGTACTATATCATTAAGAGGAACTTTTTTCTGTACGAAATTATCTACTTTTTCAGAATAGTCTATAACACACGAAATAACAGCCATAATCATGATTATAAAAATGAATGTGCTAATAAACTTACCTATAAGATAAACATCCAGTTTTTTTATACCTATTATGCCCCAACCCCTAAAAGAAATTTTATACTTTTTTACATATACCCCATCTAAACTATCAGGCAGAATATTTGAGTTATTTGTATTATTAATATCACTCTTTTGTTTATCCATAAATACTGCCCTAAAACGAAATATTGTTGCAATTATTAAACGACAAAGTTAAGCCTAAAGCAAACAAATAAGACTATTAAACCAAATGTATATATTAAAATATTCCCAAAAACAAGGAAAGCCCAAACAAAGGTCGTCATTTCGCAATGAAGCCACTTTTTCAGTCGCGAAATGTAGAAATCTGTTTGGCATTAGCAATTACCCCCTTGGGTTATAAGGCCTTTATTTTCATTAAAGAAAACATTATATAAATAGTAAATATTTTTACTAAATTTTATTTAAGGTAACTATTCTATTTATAAAATAAAAAATATATTTTCTCTTTTCAAAATCCCGAAGACCAGCCCGTACAGGCGGGCATGCACGGCTACCAAAATAATATTTTCATACCAATTTTAATGTTTAAATGAGTGAAAGAACACCAAGCTACTATTTATCCTACCTATAAATAAAAACCAAAGCGGGCAAGCTCCAAATGAACCTGCCCGCTTGAATTAAATTATAAAATAGTAACCCTACCTTAGCAATGTTACATCACCTTTCAAAATACGGGTAGTTCCATTAGAATGTTCTATAATAACCAAGTATTTATAGGTATCCATATCTTGTAATACTCCGTTAAATGTACCATCCCAACCTTGTTTTATGTCGTTGGTTTTAAACACAAGTTGACCCCATCTGTTAAAAATACTAAAGTCTTGTAGCTTACCGTATCGTAGGTTTATCACTCTAAATACATCATTCAAACCGTCTCCATTTGGTGTAAATGCAGAAGGAATCGTTTCTGAATCGTTATAAATAATTTCAATATTTACTAAAGCAGAATCCAAACAACCACCTAAATTATAACCATAAACCACATAGGTCATAGGTGCTATTGGTGTTGCAACGGGGTTATTTATATTAGGATTAGACAAAGAACCATCATCAGGTTTCCATAAGTAAACATAAGCTCCATCAGCATTCAACTGCACTGATTGTCCGAAATTAATTGTTTGGTCGGGTGTTACATTTGTTAAATGGAATGGAGGGTTTGGATTCGGTGTTAATGTAATATTCTGGAACATAGAATCACTGAAACAAACATAATTATATCCAAAAAGCTTAACAGTAAACGTGGTATTGCTATACACCGGTATGTAGTAGTGGGTAGGGTTCTTTTCGGTATCAGCAACCTGTAATGGGTCGTCGCCAAAGAACCATGCATAAGCGGTAGCAAATTGCGAATTATTTGTAAATTGAACCGTATCGTAAGTACAACCATATTTAATATTATAAGTAAAATCAGTAATTACATTACCCATAATATCCACTGTAATAGAATCTCGTGGACTTTCGCAACCATTTAATGTTTGTGTTACATAATACTCGAATATACCGGTAGTTGCTGTAGATGGTATTGGTGCTGCTGTACTGCCAGTACCACCTGTTGCAGTTGTGTACCATAACAAATTGATTCCCGATGCAGTTAGTGCTACTGCCGATGCATACTGACAATAGGATACCGGCGAGACGACATTAGGCATGGGTGGTGTTGGGTTAACAGTTACTGTTACAGTTACAAAGCTTACACAACCACTTGTAGTTGTACCGCTTACTGTATATGTAGTAGTAATTGTTGGGTCTGCCGTTACCGATGTACCTAAACTACTGCTAAGTGTAGCAGCAGGACTCCATACATAAGTGCTTGCACCACTTGCTGTTAATACCGTATTACTACCAGAACAAATTGTTGCAGGTGGTACTGTTATAGCTGGCGATGGATTAACAGTTATTGTAATAGAAACAGTACTAGAGCAACCTACTGTATCTGTTCCGGTAACTGAATAAACTGTGCTAACCAATGGGTTTGCAGTAACTGTGGCTAGAATCGCACTTGTTAAGTTAGAAGTAGGACTCCAGCTATAAGTTTCAGCACCACCTGCTGTAAGTACCACATTGCCGCCAAAACATATTGCAGCAGAGGGAGGAACAACTGTAACTACAGGTGCAGGTAATATATTTACTTTAATAGAATCTCTCGGACTTTCACAACCATTTACTGTTTGTGTTACATAAAATGTTTCCATTCCAGGTGTTGTAGTTGGTGGTGTGGGTGCTGTACCTGAACCCGTGCCACCTACAGGTACTGTGTACCATAATAAACCCGTTCCGCTTGCTGTTAGTGGTACTGAAGTAGTAAACTGGCAATATGTATCGGGAGATATAACACCCGGTGCCGGTGGTATCGGATTCACATTTACAGTAACATTTGCTGTACTTACGCAACCAAATGCATCAACACCTGTTATTACATAAGCTGTAGTATCTGCCGGTGCTGCTGTAACTGTAGCACCGGTACTTGCACTTAATGCCGTAGAAGGTGTCCATGTATATGTAGTTGCACCACTTGCAGACAAAGAAACACTAGAACCTACACATATTATTGGATTATCGGGTACAATAACTACTACCGGTAATGGATGTACAGTAACTGTTCTTGTACCTGTATTTGTACATCCGTCAGTACCTGTTACTGTAACAGTATAGGTAGTAGTTACAACCGGAGTAGCAATAACTGTAGTTCCTGTTGTAGTACTTAATGTAGCTCCCGGAGTCCATATATAACTAACACCGCCGCTTGCTGTAAGCGTAGTGTCGTGTCCTAAACATATTGCAGCTAACGCAGGAGTAATGGTAACAACCGGAGCAGGTAAAATAATTACACTTATAGAATCTCTTGGGCCTTCACAGCCACCAATTGTTTGCGATACATAGTAGGTTGTAGTACCAGCAGTTGCAGTAGATGGTATTGGTGTAGTAGTAGAACCAGTACCACCTGAAGCTGTTGTGTACCAAAGTAATCCTGTTCCGGTTGCACTTAATGCACTTGCTGTAGCAAATTGGCAATAAGTAACAGGAGAAATTACTGTAGGTGCAGGCGGTATCGGATTAACAGTTACCATATTTATGTTTGAATTAACACAACCATTAACATCTGTACCTGTTACGGTATATGTAGTAGTAACAGTTGGAGTAGCAACTACAGTAGCACCTGTACCACTGCTAAGTGTACTTGCCAATACCCATGAGTATGTTACTGCTCCACTCGCTGTCATTGTTGTTGAAGAACCTAAACAAATTACAGGGTCAACAGGCGTAACCGCAATTGTTGGTAATGGATTTACAACTACTGTTCTTGTAGCAGTATTCGTACATCCGTTAGCACCTGTACCTGTTACAACATAAGTTGTAGTAGATGTAGCACTTGATATTACTGTTGCACCGGTTGTAGTACTTAATCCGGTTGCAGGAGTCCATACATAGCTAACAGCACCGCTTGCCGTTAATGTAGTATCATGCCCTATACAAATGGCAGCAGTAGCAGGTGTTATTGTAATAACGGGTAATGGCAAAATATTTACAATAATAGAATCTCTCGGACTTTCGCAACCACCAATTGTTTGCGATACATAATAAGTAGTTGAACCAACAGTTGTGGTAGGTGGGGTTGGTGTGGTTGTTGAACCAACACCGCCCGTTGATGTTGTGTACCATAACAACCCTGTACCGGTAGCAATTAATGCACTTGCTGTAGCATTCTGGCAATAATTTACAGGTGAAACTACTGTTGGTGCAGGTGGTATCGGGTTTACCGTTACAATATTAGTTGTAGAATTTACACAACCATTGGCATCTGTACCGGTTACAGTATAAGTAGTAGTAACAGTAGGTGTAGCAACTACCGTTGTCCCCACACCGCTACTAAGCGTTGTTGCAACAACCCATGTATAAGTTGCAGCACCCCCGGCAGTCATTGTTGTTGACGAACCAAAACAAATTGTTGGGTTAGCAGGTGTAACTGTAATAGTTGGCAACGGATTTACAACTACTGTTCTTGTAGCCGTATTCGTGCAACCGTTAGCAGCAGTGCCTGTAACTACATAAGTAGTTGTAGTTGTAGCACTTGATATTACTATAGAACCTGTAGATGTGCTTAATCCTGTTGTTGGGGTCCAAGTATAACTTACACCACCACTTGCTGTAAGAGTGGTATCATGCCCAACACAAATTGCGGCAGTTGCAGGAGCTATTGTTATAACAGGTAATGGCAAAATATTTACAATAATAGAATCTCTAGGGCTTTCGCAACCGCTAACAGTTTGCGATACATAATAGGTAGTAGAACCTACAGTTGTAGTAGGCGGTGTAGGTGTAGTAGTAGAACCAACTCCGCCGGTTGCGGTTGTGTACCATAATAAACCTGTACCAGTAGCACTTAGAGGAGAAGCTGTAGCATTCTGGCAATAATTTACAGGAGATACTACCGTTGGTGCAGGTGGTATCGGGTTAACTGTTACCATGTCTGTTGTTGTATTAACACAGCCATTTGCATCAGTACCTGTTACTGTATAAGTTGTTGTTACAGTTGGGGTAGCAACTACCGTTGTTCCTGTACCGCTACTTAAAGTTGTAGCATCAATCCAAGAATAAGTTATGGCACCACTTGCAGTTAATGTTGCAGATGAACCTAAACAAATTGCCGGACTTACAGGTGCTACTGTAATTGTAGGCAATGGGTTAACAACTACAGTTCTTGTTGCTGTATTTGTACATCCATTTGCATCTGTACCTGTTACTACATAAGTCTGTGTACTGCCGGGGCTTGCAATTACTACAGCACCTGTTGAAGTACTTAAACCGGTTGTTGGTGTCCATGAATAGGTAAGTCCACCGCTTGCAGTAAGTGTAGTATCAAGTCCTGCACAAATAGTTGCAGTAGCAGGTGTTATGGCAATTGTAGGTAATGGTAAAATATTT
>CAIWXG010000055.1 GCA_903916555.1 uncultured Bacteroidota bacterium | reverse complement strand
CCCAATGTTTCTGATTGCGATATACTATTAGGAATAAAGGAAGTACCTGCTGAAGCTTTAATAGAAGGTAAGACTTATTTGTTTTTCTCGCATACCAAAAAAAAGCAGGTACATAATAAAAAATTAATGAAGGCTTTAATTGAAAAGCGAATTAGAATGATTGATTATGAATGTCTTACTCATAACGACGAACAACGTATATTAGGTTTCGGTTATTTTGCAGGCATAGTAGGTGCTCATAATGGATTGTTGACGTATGGTAAAAAATTTGGTGCATATAATTTACCAGCTGCTCATGATGTACAAAGCTATCAGAAGCTGATAGAATCTTATGACCATTTTGAATTGCCGGACATTAAAATAATTGTAACAGGGTCGGGTAGGGTAGCATCGGGAATTTTAGATATTTTAACCAAATTAGATATTGAAGCTATTGAGCCGCAAGATTTTTTAACTCATCAATACGATTACCCTGTATTTACGCTTCTTAAAGGCGATAGTTTATATGCACGTAAAGATAATGATTCATTTCATAGAAATGATTTTCATGCGCATCCCGAAGCATATAAATGTTTGTTTTCAGACTATGTAAATCAAGCAGACATATTAATGAATGGTATATATTGGGAAAACAGAATAAGCAGATTATTTGATAAAGAGGACATTAAACGATACGATTGGCGTATAAGTGTAATATCTGATATTACTTGCGATATTAATGGCTCTGTACCAATAAATATAGATGCCACAACAATTGCAAACCCTGTATATGGCATCAATAGAGAAACTTTAGAGCGAACGCTACCTTATCAAAATACAAAAGATATTATAGATATTATGGCTATTGATAATTTGCCAAATGAGTTACCCCGTGATGCATCTCATTATTTTGGTAATCATATTGAAAAATATATATTGCCCGAAATGCTAAAGGAGCATAGTGATATATTAATACGTGCTACCATTTGCGATAAAGGTAAGCTAACTAAGAAATTTGAATATCTTGCCGACTATGCTTATGAATAATAGTAATGTATTTTAGTTCTACAATAATTCAGGGCGGTATTCGAAATGCATAGTATCGTAGTGATACCATTTACCGCCCCAAATAAAACCATTTTTTTCAAAAATATCTATAATCAGTTGCGGTATTTGTTTTTTGCCTGTGTTGTTTGGCATTACGAGGTCTAAGTTTTCGTTATTGCAGTTACAGGTCCATTGCCAATAATTAGCAAATTGTGTGTTTAAATCTATTGTATTACCAAAACTATGCGTGCTTTGCCGGTTAGTACCGCTTATTTTACGCCAATTAAAAGTGCCGCCAATATTTTTTAAGTATTCTTTTAATTCCGGGTGTTGGTCTAATTCGGCAGATATAGCTTTAATTTTTTTATCAACACCATTTACAGAAGTAACATTAATAAATTGCCCAACAAGCTTAGGGCACCATTTTATTCTTACTATATGCATACTTACTTCTTTTTGCGATGCCCCATACATTTTAAGAAAAAACGGTTCGTATCTTATTCGTCCAGGGTCATCATTTTTTATGGGGAATGTAGTTAATATACCTTTTGGATATATTTGTAAAAATTCATCTTTTAGCGATGGGTTTTCTAATAACTGAAGATATGATTTAGATTTAATTTTATCGTCAGCAAGCATTTTAGTGCCATCTTTCCAAATAAGAAACCCATTTTTATAATCTTTAATAAAGTCGGGATAGACAATAATCAATTTTTTTACATAAGCCGGTAAATCTTTTATTTCGTTAGTTTGTGCAGCAACACGTGGATTAATAAAAATACAACTTAGCAGTAAAAGTATTTTTTTTGTAGGTTTTATAAAAAAAGAATTATTATATTTATTATTCATGTTTCTTCAAAAAATCAGCGTTCTTTTTTTCTATATTAGATAGTTTAGAACTCACATCTTCACTTACCGGGTGATACCAAGTTTTTGAGAGGAAGTAGTCGTTTAGTTGTCTGTTTTTAAATATATAACCATGTCTGGCAAAAATTTCATTTCTAAGCATTTTCAAATTTCTTTTATCAATACCTGCAATTTCTGCTTCAGTGAGTACATGTTGTGTTGTAGCATTTGTTTTTAACAGTTTTATAAAATTAGAATCAACTTTTGCAAATCGCAAGGAATCTTTTTTTATAAAAGTACTGCCTGTAGTCTTTTTCAGTAAAGTATCTTTTTTTATATCTATAATTTTGGTAGGTTTTTTTAAAGTATCTATTTTTTTAACAACAGGTTTTTCCATGTTGCCAATAGTATCTTTGTTAATTATTGTTTTAACATTAGGCGTATCTATAGCTGCTTTTAATGTATCTTTTTTAGTAATAGTGTCTATTATAGCAATTGTAGTAGTATGTTTAATTATATTACTGTCAACTACCTGAATAGTTGAAACGGGAGTAGAATTTTGTGCAACTTTTCTGGTAATTAGCCAAATAGATAAACCTAAAATAAAAAAAGAAATAGCAATAATTACAATGTATTTTGTTGGTTTATTTTCAAGTACTTTATTATCTTTTTCTATTTGAGGATTATTTTCATATTGGTTTATTTTTTTTTCGATATTGCTGTAACCTCTTTCATAAGATTCGTAATGCCCTCTTTTAGTAGAAAGCGGGGGTAGCCATATTCTATTTTTTATATCTTCTAAGCCTCTATTGTAACAATATTCGCAAAAATGAACATGATTCATTTCACCTTCAGCGATAGGGGTTTCTATATGTTTTGCTTTATAACCTCTTTTATAATCTTCAATATGCTCTACATTACACTGAAATTTTGGATAGTCATTAAAACCCTTGTTATAACATGTTTGGCACATGATTTTT